>DASXXL010000375.1:0-1969 GCA_036503085.1 Pyrinomonadaceae bacterium
CGAGACGCCTGCGGTCCCAGGGTCCCAGGACTACTTGCGTGCTAAAACGACGGGCGCCTGCTCGGCCGCGCGGATGCTCTCGTAAAACTTCCGCACCACCGCATACTGCGCCGCGGGAATCGTCGTCGCTCGCTGCGACAACTGACGCTTGAAAACCAACTCGCCGTTCACGACTTCATAGCTCGTCTTGTAAGAACCAAACGGCGTTTCGAGCTTCACCGGGTCGGGCATTTCATCGACCGCAAAGCCGGAAGGAAGTTGGACCTTCACCGTCTCGGAATACGCCTTCGCGTCCAGCACCACCGGATGCTTCCGGTCAGGCGCCGTCAACGCCAAACTCTCCCGCCGCGCGACAACCGCCGGTTTGAACACCAACAACCGATCCTGCATCAACTGCCCGTAAGCAGCAGCACTAAACTCGAGATTCAGCGTGAACTTGCCCTCGCCCGCGTTGTCGCTGGGCTCGATTTTGTTCAGGCGCGCTGCCGTGGCGCCGGTCGTCAACCAACGCTCGATCATCCCGGTGAACTCCGGCTTTGAAAGCTGCCGAAACTCACTGCGCATCTCCGCCGCCACCTGCCCGCTCCCAAGGTCCTGAATCGTACCGGCAATCGCGCCGTCTGCTCGCAACTGCAAGTTCGTAATGCGTTCGAGCTGGTTCATCTCCGGCGGCGTGGTCGGCATCGTCACCAACTCAGTCGCTACCTTCGAATCGAGCAGCGCCAGACTGCCTTGCAAATAGGAAGGCAGATCGCCGACCGGCGTCTCATCCTGAGTCGGATCGAAGATCAAAAGCCGGCCCAGCTTCGGATGCTCGATGATGGTGCTCGCTTTCGTTTCATTGCTGACCTTGATCGCGATGATGCAGTGGTTGAACTGCTCGGGCGACGGCCACTCCGCGCGAACATAATTCGGATCGCCGGCATAAATGCTCACGGGGATCGCGTCGATGCCGATTACTTTCAGCATCGCGCGCATCAGGTTCGCTTTGTCTTTGCAGTCGCCGTACGACTTCGCGAAAACTTCAGTCGACGAGTGCGGGCGATAGCCACCGCCGCGCGTCAATCCGGTTTGAATCGAGATGTACTGAATGTTCTGAACGTACGTGCCGATCGCACGAATTTTGTCGAATTCGGTTTTCGCGAGCGCCGTCAGTTCATAAGCTTTTCTCGAGAGCGCATCGTCGACCTGCACCTGCGGATCCTCGAGCTCGCTCATCCACGTAGCGACGTCGGCCCAGTTGGCAAACGTCTTGATACCCGAAGATGAATTTGCCGGCGGGTAATAACTGACGGCCATCCGCGGCGCGAGGTATGTGATCTTCGGGCTCATCGGCTCGGGCGGAATCGGCGGCAGGTTCGCGAGTTCCCACGTGTACGACGTACCGTTGACTCGCGGCTCGATGTTCGAGTGATTGAACGTGACGCTTTCCGCGCGCCAGCCAGTCGGGAGTGTCAGCGTATAACGCGAACTGATCACCGGAAGCTCGTCCTGAAAATCCCAATCGTCCTGGCTAAACACGGTCCTCTCTTCGCGCGAATAGCTGTAGGCAAACACGGTCCCGGCATCGGCATCGTTGGTCGCAGAAATACTGCGCACGCGATACTCGTTGTAGACGTCGTTTATAGCGCCCGCCACATCAACCGTGTCGTCACTACCGTAGCGCTTGGTCTGATTGTTGGGCCGCACGAGCCACGCGTGCAGATCCTTCACTTTCCCGCTGTCCGCGTGGTAAACCACGTGGCCCATCGCAAACTCGCGTCCTTCGCGTAGCAGGATGCGAACGGCGTAATTGAGGGTTTCGGTGATGCGGCCATCGGAGTCGATGGTCGTTGTCTTCTCATTGACGAGCACGACCGCGGGCACGTCTTTCTCGTAGGTCGGGACCTTTATCGCAGCGGCTTGCTGCACCCAGACCGGCGTTTCGTCGCCCGTAACCGCGGCGCTCACTGGCGCCGCAAACGCAAAC
>DASXXL010000376.1:0-5694 GCA_036503085.1 Pyrinomonadaceae bacterium
CGTTGCTGTTGATCCAGTGGTAGTTGTAACCGGTGCTGATCGAGAAGCGCGAGGTCGCGGTCCAGTCGAGTGACGACGAAAAGATCCGCGACTTCACACTCACGCCGAAATCTTCCAGCGACACACCCGCAATCTCCGAAGGATTCGAGTTGTTCTTCGTAATCACGGCGAGGTTGAAAGCAATCCGCGAAGTCGGCTTGTACCGGCTCTTGGCGCGAATGTTTGTGTAATCGTAGTTGCCGATACGCGTGAAGACGTTATCAGCCGTGCCGTGCTCGGCGTCGAAATAGAGTGTCCAATCGTGGAGCGGCCGCGCTTTGAAGCCGCCGAGAATTGCGTGCGTGTTGTTGGTCTCTGTTTCATCCTCGGGCACGAGCGCGGTCGGCGAGTTGGAGTTGAGCGCGAAGCCGCTGATGGCCTCTTCGATGCGTCGCCTGCCGTAGCGATAACCGAGATGAATCGAGTAGTCCTTGTTGAACTGGTAGTCGCCTTCGATCGTGTTCTGGATTTTTCGATACTCGGTTCGCGTATCGACGTTACGATTGGTGAATGCGATCGTGTCTGTCCGCGTGCCGCGCGTGAGTGAGAAGAAATCGGCGAACAGCGCCGCGCCGTTGATCTCGAAGGTCTCCACTCTGAACATATTCGAGAGCCGCAACTTGTCGGTTGCCAGCCACGTGAGCCCGAGATCGCCCAGCCAATTCGGCCGTTCGGTATCGCCGCTCAAAGTGTACTGGCCCAGGTTGAGAATATTCGGCGTCGCACCCGGCGGACTGGGCGGAAAGCCGGTGATGCGCGGGTTCCAGTTGCGACCGGTAAAGCTTTCAAGCGAGACGAAGTTCTGCCTCGCCTTGCTGTAGATGATGCGACCGGTGACGTCGAGTCTCTTCACGATCAGCGTCTGCAAACTGAAGCGAGTGTAATTGACACTGCCGCGCGCGGGTTCGTTGCGATCGAAACTGGTCAAACTCGCAACGGTCGGATTGAGGTTCGTCCCGGGAGTAACTCCCAGGTCGATCACACTGTCGTCACGAAAACGACGAAACCCTTGCAGGAACGAGAAGTTCAGTGGACCGAGCTTGCCGTCGGCGCCGACACGGAAATCATTGGCGCGCGAACGGAGCTGCGACAGCAGATTGAATTCGTTTCCGCCGACGTGATAGTTCGTAAAAGCCGGGCCACTGTAACGTTCCGGCGAGTAGCCGACGTTGAAGCGAATCCAGCGGTTCTTGGGCAGCAGGGTAAGATCGAAATCCCCCAGCTTCACTCGCGTGTTGTAACCGTGCTCGCCCGTCGTTGTCTTAGGTGGAACATTGAACGACGCCGGACTGAACACCCAATTCGGATTGGCGAAGGTGTCGAGAAAACGAAAGTACTTGAAACGCCGGTAGGTCGCATCGAAGCGATACCACTTCGGGTGTTCGACGCTCACGCGAAGATTGCCCTGCGGATCGGCGCCCCAGCCGGTTGATGATGCGAGCAAAGTTTCGAACATGCCGGCATGGCCGTCTGTGGATTTCAGCAGGAACGAACTGTCAAAGATTCGCGGCCCGGCCTTGTAATTCAGATCGCTTTGATACTTGTTCAGATCGCCGTCGACTCGAAGTCCGCGATAGCCAAACTCAAGACTCGAAACGACTGTGAAATCGCCCGCCTTTTCGCCCGTTTCCGCAGGCGTCTCGGTGTACTCCGATTTCTGCGGCGAAGGTGACGGCGACGGTTGCTGCGCGCGAGCGATCGCGAGCGCCGCGAACAAGACCAGCACCAATCCGATTATGTGCAGCGAATTCTTTTGCCTCGTGGTCATGTTGCAACCCTCACCTAACGGAAGAAGACAGGGCTCGTGCGTGAGCCGTGAATTTTGACGTGACAGTTCGTGCAGTTCGCGTACTGCGCGTTTAAGTTGTGCTGTGGACCGGCAGGCTCATCCGCGCCGACGCCGTGGGCCGTACTGTGACAGGTCAAGCAGAGCTGTGCGACGCGGCTCGTAATCAACAGTCGCGGATTAGACGAACCGTGCGGCGTGTGACACGCGATGCAGCCGTCGGTTTTCACCGGCGCATGCTCGAAAACAAACGGTCCTTGCTTGTCTGCGTGACACTTGATGCAAGCGGCATCCGCGCCTGTCGCGAGCCTCGTTTGCTTGAGTTCGAAGCCGCCGTGAGGATTGTGACAATCGCTGCACTTCATCGCGCCCTCGAGCACCTTGTGATGGAACGGCAGGTTGAACTGGTGCTTGGTCTCCGCATGACAACTCATACAGAGTTGCGGTTCGCTGTTTCTCAGCATTTGGATATCGGAGATGCCGGGCTTCTGCGCGTTTGAGCGTGAGACGAACACATTTGAAGCAGCGAGTTGCCGTCCACTGGGCTGCGAGTGCGGCGAGTGGCAGTCAGTGCAACCAATGTCGTTGCGCCAGTGCTCGCCGCGGCGGAAGTTGTTGTGTTCTTCCCGGCCGCTATGGCAAGCGAGGCACGTTTCCGAGACCTGTTTCGATGATTTGTTTTTGAAGGAGATGATCTTCTTCGGGTCGCCTTCTTCACTGTGAGCTTTGCCTGGACCATGGCACGACTCGCAACCCGTTACCTTGTCTTTCCAACTGGCGAGCCGCGTGAGCTGAGCGTGAGAAGTATGCGAGAAGTTTTTGAATTGATCTTCATGGCAGTCTTTACACGCGTCACTACCGATGTAGCCCTCGCCCTTTGCGGCCGCAGGTTTGTCCGGAGTCTTCTGCGCCGTATGGGACGACCCGGCGGACGTTAGCCACAAGACGGCTACCAGTATGAAGCTACACAGCAGGAGTACTTTTATGAGTTTGTACACGCTCGCGTTCTCCTTGATTGGCCCTGAGTAAGACTGAGTCCCTGAGCTCGATGGGCGAAGTATTCTAGGGTTTTTAGTGGTCGTTTTGATGTGACGACCGTCACGTTGAGTCGCTCACATGAACTCAGCACCGAAAACCGTCACGACTTTCAGCCGCGCGCACTCTTCTCCAACGCGTCTCGATCCCGAATCAAAATACTGTCGGAGGTGATGCGAATTACCTGCTGCTTACTAAAATGCGCCAGCAGACGTGTCACCGTCTCGCGCGACGAGCAGATCATTTGCGCAATCTCTTCGTGAGTAAAAACTTTGTCGAGCCGCACAGGATGCAAGGCGTCCGAGTTGTTTGCTTTGCTCCATTCAAGCAGCAGCCTTGCTAGCCGGCCCCTTACTGTTTGCGGCAGGAGCAATAACTTAGCGCGATCGGTGAGCTCGGTTAGTTCCCGGCTCAACACGTTCAATACCGCCTGAGTGCCTGCCTCACTCTGGCGCATGAGATCGATCAATTCGAGCCGCGAGATGAAGTCGGTGCGACACGGTTCGAGCGTCTTGACGGTCGTGTCGTAGGGACAATTTCGCAGCACTGAGTTCAGCCCCAGCACATCGCCGGGCCGCGCCAAACGCAGCATCACGATCCGCCCTTCGCTCGATGCGATCGATACCGTAGCGCGACCCGTACGCAGTATGTAAACGCCTCGCGCCGGCTCTCCTTCGGCAAAGAGAACGCTGCCGCGAGCATGAAGCGAATTCAGGTCGCTTATGTTCGAGGCGTGAATGGCGTGTAAGAATGAATTGAGATCGGTCCGCAGTTCGTCTGAGCTTAACCCTTGTGGCTCTTCGAATTGTTTTCGTTGTGCGCTCGGCATCGATTAGCTCCCGCTAAAAGATCGGTCGGCCTGGTAAAGCGCAACGCTTATGCCAAGCCAGAACTGCACATAAACGGGTTTTTCCGGGCGGAATGGGTGGAAATTTTGCGCACGCGACTCTAACTCTGCGAGAGATTCCCCACGGTTTCGTTGTTGGCGAGGTGCTGCTTGAAGAGCCGCGCGGAGGCTTCGAGGAAGTCGTAAGAAGTGACGATACCAACCAACTCCTCGCCTTCAACGACCGGCAAACAGCCGACACGATTACGGCGCATCACTTCGATCGCCTCCAGCGATGACGTCGCGGGTGAGACTGTGACGGGGTTTTCTACCATCACCTGACGTACCGTGACCGGGCTGCGGTCAACGAAACGGTTTCCACTACTCATCACCCGCAGCAGTCCACGATGAGTAACCAGCCCAACCAGCCGCCCGGCTGCGTCTTCAACGGGCACATGCCTGATGTGGCGCCAGTCCATCACGCTGGCCGCGAGATCGATTAAGTCGTCGGGCTTTACGGTGAAGAGATCTGTGGACATGAACTGGCCGACAGTACGATAGCCGTGTTCCCATTCTTCCGACTCCTCGTTTTCCATGATGGGCCAACGATGGATTGGCCGATCTTGCTTCTGGTTTGCGAGCATCGCGGCGGTCAATCTTCTCCGTCCCGAGTCTTTTGCAGCGGAGCTCCCTTTGGCGGAAAGGGACTTAATTATCCACCGGGCGCCTGTTTGTCCGCCTCGGGTGCGGTCTTCAATGATGCCGAGATACTTGTTTATGTCTTCAGTCGCGACGTGCGAACTGCTCAAGCCGTGACGCGCGAGGGGAAGCAGTTGGTCCAGAATGAGCGAGGTTGCGCTAAAGGTTTGTCCGTCAATCCACTGGAACTGAGCATCGAGCCCATGCCTGGCGGCGCGGAAGAAATTCAGCTTCGCATCGTCAAACACCATGCGCTGCGAGATCTCACCGTATGCTTGTGGGAGTGCGGCCATTAAACCCGTGAAGAACGCCGCATTGGCGATTTCATCGACGATAGTTGGTCCGGACGGCAGCGCGCGATTTTCGATCCGCAGATGTGCCACGCCGTCCGTCACACCGTAACAGGCGCGATTCCAGCGCCAAACAGTGCCGTTGTGCATGCGCAAGGCTGACAGTAAAGGCATCTCGCCCTTTGCCCAGACTTCGAAAGGACTGCGGTCCGGCTCTGAAATCATGATGGGACGAAAGCGAACAATCTGATCGCGAAAGAGTTCGATGACGGACTTCTCGAGCCAACTATCGCCGAAGTTGACGCGCGTCGGCTGGCTGCGCGCGAGTTGCGGGCGCGAGCGCTCGTCGGTTGAGTGCTGAAACAGAGCGACGCGTGTTTCCTGCCACAGGCGTTTGCCAAACAGCAGTGGTGAATTGACGGCAGCGGCCAGCACGGGCGCGGTTATCGCCTGCGCGACGTTGTAATGATTCGCGAACTCTTTCGCGTTGCTCTGGAAATGGACCTGGAAACTCGTATTGCACGATTCCATCATGATGTTGTCGTGCGTCAGGTGCAGTTCGTCGAGGCCTTTGATGTGAATTGAAAATGGGCCGCCACGCAGCCCGATCACACCTCGATTCAACTCGTGATAGCGGGCGACAGGCGTGAGATTGTCCAAAGTCAAATCGGATTTTTGCAGCGTCGGCAGGATGCCCGAGAGAAGAATGTCGGCGCCTTGAGTGGCGGCGCCGGTGCGCGCGAGCTCGATCAATTCCTTGAGCTCTTCTTCCATGCGGCTGAAACAATTGTTCTCGAGCTGGAGCGGAGTGAGATTGGCTTCGAGATTGAAACGGGCGATCTCTGTGGTTAGCCGCTGGTCTCGAGCATACTCGAGCACTTCCAAGGAAACGGGAGCAGGACGCAAATGGCGATCGACCAGAAACATTTCCTGCTCCGCGCCGATTCGCGTCACGCCGCTCTCGATACAACCCTCCTCGAGCATACACGCGAGCGCGCCGAGATCTTCCAGCAGCGCCT
>DASXXL010000377.1:0-9382 GCA_036503085.1 Pyrinomonadaceae bacterium
AATTCGCGCGTAGCAATCTCGCTTTCTATCGTGCGTTCGGAAACAAAGAAG
This sequence comes from Pyrinomonadaceae bacterium, assembly GCA_036503085.1. Classification (GTDB taxonomy): domain Bacteria; phylum Acidobacteriota; class Blastocatellia; order Pyrinomonadales; family Pyrinomonadaceae; genus PSRF01. Next base: position 52 of record DASXXL010000377.1, read on the forward strand.
CACGTGCAAATTAGCGCTTCGTCGCCGATCCACTCGTCACGCGCCGCATCGCTGTATTCGCGGATCGCAGCCAGCAGCGCGTCGCACGCCAACTGCGGACAGTGTTCGCGTTCGGGCTCGAGGTCCGGGAAATTACTTTTCAGTGCGCTCGTGTCTTGCCCGATAATCGCCGCTTCGGCGGTGGGAACATTCACGACCCGCTCAGTCAGCAGCGACGACGACGCCACCAGCACATTACAACCCGCAGCCTTAAACTTCGCCTGCGATACCACCTGCGCTTCATCAACTTGAAGCGAGAACCGCACATGCGCGCCACAGGTCAACGACGCCGCGCGACCCACAAAACTCGGCTCGTCCGCATCGCCCACATTTCGCGGATTGTAAAAATGATCGGCAACTACTTCCGGCAAGACTGACACTGCCCCTGAAACTACCCGCGCCGTTGCCGTTTGTCAAAAACTCACGAAACAAGTACGCTTTCCCGTTATCAACTTCCCGCTAATCACAACCATATGACACAAGTGAACGAACAAGTAATTCTCGACAGTCTGCGCCAGATTAAGGATCCCGATCTACATAAGGACATCGTGACCCTCGGCTTCGTCCGCGATCTCAAAATCGACGGCGGCAACGTGTCTTTCCGCATCGTGCTGACCACTCCGGCGTGTCCGGTGAAGGCCGAAATGGAAAGCGCCGCGAAAGAGATCGTCGGCGGCTTGCCGGGCGTGACTTCCGTCTCCGTCACGATGGACGCGGAAGTACCAAAAGGACGCGGGCTCGGTGAGAAGGTTTCCATCCAGGGCATCAAGAACATCGTCGCCGTTTCGTCAGGCAAGGGCGGCGTGGGCAAGTCAACGGTCGCGGTGAATCTCGCGGTGTCGCTCGCACTCGACGGCGCGCGCGTCGGACTGATGGACGCCGACGTTTACGGCCCGAACGTGCCGATCATGCTCGGCGCAAGCGAGGCGCGTCCCGAAGTCGACGTCAACAAGCTCATTCCGATCGAAGCGTTCGGCGTGAAGTTCATGTCGATGGCGCTCCTGCAACCGGGCGACAAACCGATGATCGTGCGCGGTCCGATCCTGCACGGCCTCGTCAAACAGTTTTTGACGGACGTGAAGTGGGGCGAGCTCGATTATTTGATTGTCGACATGCCACCTGGAACCGGCGACGTGCAGTTGTCGCTGGCGCAGCTCGTTCCGGTTCAAGGCGCGGTGCTGGTTACGACTCCGCAGCAGGTCGCTGTGGCTGACGTGCGCCGGGCGTTGCGGATGTTTGAGACCGTGGCGATTCCGGTGCTCGGCATTGTTGAAAACATGAGCTACTTCGTCGCGCCTGACACCGGTGTGCGCTACAACATCTTCGGCGAGGGCGGCGGAAACGCGCTGTCCGCGCGTTATCACGTGCCATTTCTGGGCGCGATTCCGCTCGGTATCGAGGTGCGTGAAGGCGGCGACAAGGGCGTGCCCGTCGTGGTCAGTCATCCCGACTCACCGCAGGCGCAGGCCATCCGCAAAGTGTCTGAGGAAGTGGCCCGCCAGATCTCAATCGAGGCGATGAAGCCTGAGCTTGTCGTTTTGGGCAAAGGGCAATAAGATAGGCGCGACGAGTGATTCGCACCAGTAATCGCCCCGTTATATAAGCAATAGAGAAGGACGAGGAAGAAGGACATGTCAGCAACCACAGCGCCAACCGTAACTCTCAACGTCACCGAATCAGCGGCGACGGAGATCAAGAAATTTATGGCCGGCGAAGAAGATTTACCGGAAACTGCGGGACTCCGCGTGCGCGTCGTACCGGGCGGCTGCTCGGGTTTCCAATACAGCCTCAACATTGAAGAACAGTCGCGCGAAGGCGATTTCATCCTCGACGGGAAGGGCGTGCGCATGTTCGTTGACATGTTCAGCGCGCAATACCTGAACGGCGTCGAAATCGACTACGTGACGGGCGTGATGGGTTCCGGCTTTACGTTCAAGAACCCGAACGCCACCGGCAGTTGCGGCTGCGGCTCTTCGTTTACCGCCTAAACACAGTAACGACGAAAAGAGTTCGACGGGAGACGGGAGCAATCCTCGTCTCCCTTTTTGTTTTTGTATCGTGCTGCGAATTACTCAAGCCACCACGCGAAGCGAGATCGACCAGGCACGTGAACTTTTCAAAGAATACGAAGCCGGCTTGGGCATCAGTCTCTGCTTTCAAAACTTCGACGACGAGCTCGCGAACCTTCCGGGCGACTACGCGCCGCCGCAGGGACGTCTCCTCCTCGCACACGAGTTCGATCAAACAATGGGCTGCGTCGCGTTACGTCCGCTTGGACCAACGACCTGCGAAATGAAACGACTCTTCGTAAGACCCGAGTATCGCGATCGCAGGCTCGGCCGCGTGCTGGTCGAAGCGATCATCGAAGAGGCGCGGAAGATTGGCTACACCAACATGCGTCTCGACACGATCGCCGACCGCATGGACCGCGCCGTCGCACTCTATAAATCCATCGGCTTTGTTGAGATCCCGCCGTACCGCAATAATCCAGTTGACAGCGCGACGTTTATGGAGCTTGATCTACTCACCCCCAAGCACTAAAAATCAAATACTCGGAGCAAAGCGTAGATGCCAAAAGTCCAAGCTGAAACTGCCAGTGGTCTGATTGAAACTGAAGTACCTGCCGGAAAGAAACTCGTCTTAGCTATCGAAGATGCCGGCGTCGACATTCTTCACCGTTGCGGCGGCAACGCACGCTGCACCACCTGCCGCGTCGAACTCCTCGAAGGCGACGCGGGCGAAATGGGCGATCTCGAACGCAATCGTCTCGCAGTCGAGGCGGAGCTCGCGCCTAACATTCGTCTGTCCTGCCAGATTCACGTGCAGAATGATTTGAAAGTTCGCGTAGTGAATCAGGCGAGCGTGCGAGGCATCGATCCGGGCCCAAGACCGCTCGACGAATAGGCCCACGATTGCGTCACGGTTTGGTCTGGGTGTAATCTTCGGGTGTAATTCCAGGCTCACATCACGGAGGACGTATGTTAATTGAGTCAACTGCTCATCTCCCCATCAGTCTGGCTTTCTTTGACGGAGTTTTCAATTCACCTGACAGCACTTCGCTGGCGCGCATCCTGCTGCGCTGGGGTCATTTCGTCGCTGGCATTACCTGGATCGGCCTGCTTTACTTCTTCAATCTTGTAAACGTTCCTTTCCAAAAAGGAATCGACGCCGACACCAAGAAAAAGGTCAATCCCGATCTGCTGGGCCGTTCGCTCTGGTATTTCCGCTGGGGCGCACTCGTCACCGTGCTCATCGGTCTGACTTACTACGCGATGTATATCCTCGCGGTCGACGTCAGAAACGCGAACACGCTCGGCGGCGGACACATCAACGTGTGGCTCGTATTCTTCTCCTGGCTGACGTATCCCCTGTTCCTGTTCATCGTCGAGTTTTTGATCATCAAGAAGGTTCCGGCGTTGACGAAGGACGGCCGCATCTTCGCGATCGTGATGATCCTTTTGGTGGCGTTTGTTACGTGGGGACTGATTCGCTTCTTCACGTCGATGATCAGCGTGAACGGCGAAGTCTACGCGAGCAACAAGTCCTACTCGATCGGCATCGGCGGCGCGTACGGCATCGTAATGCTGCTCAACGTGTGGGGAATTATCTGGCCCAACAACAAACGAGGCCTGGCCGCACTCGCCGGCACGGGTCCTGCCGCGCCCCCCGAACTCGCGCGTCAGGCGTTTATCGCCTCGCGCACAAACACATGGATGTCACTGCCGATGCTGTTCTTCATGGGCACGTCGCACGGTGACTGGGTGATTTTCGGCAAGTAATCAATTAGGGTTCTTGTCTAACGATGGGAGGGTATCATGGGGTCAATTGGCTCGTATCAAGCACGACAGTTCAATCTTAGCGGTCTTAAAGGCATCTCCGACCAGACGTTGGAGATGCACTTCAAACTCTACGAAGGCTACGTCAAAGAAACGAACAACCTGAGCACGCGAATCGACGAGTTCATCAGTGACGGGAAAGTCGATCAGGACGAAATGCCCGCTTACTCGGAGCTAACGCGCCGTCTCGGTTTCGAGTACAACGGCATGGTGCTGCACGAATACTATTTCGACAATCTGATTAGCGGCGGCGGCACTGGCGATCCCGACCGGAGTTCGCAATTCCTGAAAGCGGCGGAAGCGTCGTTTGGCTCTTACGACATTTGGAAAGCGGATTTCGTCGGCATCGGGAAGATGCGCGGTGTGGGTTGGGCCATCTGTTATCAGAATCCGACGAACGGGCGGCTCTCGAATCACTGGATCACGTTGCACGAAACCGGTAACGTCGCGGGGTTTAATCCGATCCTCGTGATGGACGTTTGGGAGCACGCGTTTCTGCTCGACTACAAACCGGCGGAGCGGCCGAAGTATATCGAGGCGTTCTTCTCGAACATCGCGTGGAACGAGGTCGAGAAACGGTTGCAGAAGAATTTGGGTGTACAAAGCGCACGCGCTTAATCCCTTCTACTTCTGTGGCAAAGGCGGCTTGCTGAGTTCGCAGTTAACCGTGAGCGAGCGCAGAAAATTGAGCAGATCCTCACGCTGCTCAGGTAGCAGCTTGTGCGGCTCGAGGTTCTTCTTGTCCAGGTATTGATTCGGTTTGCCGCCGCCGAGCATCACGTCCACTGCTTCTTCCAACGTCCTCGCACTACCATCATGAAAATACGGCGCTGATTTCTCGATGTCGCGCAGCGTCGGCGTCTTGAACGCGCCCGTGTCCTGCGGATTATTCGTAACCTTGAAGCGACCGGGATCAGGGTCTTGAAGGTCCATACCGATGCCGATGTTGTGATACTGCTGGTCCGTAAACAGCACGCCGTCGTGACAGTTGTTGCACTTGATCGCCTGAAAGATGTTCCAACCGCGCCACGCGCTTTGACTGATCGCTGTGCTGTCGCCTGCTTTCCAGCGATCCCACGCCGTGTCGCCACTGATGATCGTGCGCTCGAACGCGGCGATCGCTTTCACCACGTTGTCCGGCGTCGCATCGCTTTGAAAAACCTTCTGAAACTGCGCCCGGTAATCCTGTAGCGCGTTTAGCTTCGTGACGATCTCGTCGGCATTCGCGCCCATGTTTGCGCCGGTCCACGCCGCGAGCGCCTGCTTCTCGAGCGAAGGGCTGCGGCCATCCCAACCGAATTCCTGGTGATAGCCGATGTTCCAAAGCGTCGGAGTCCCGCGCGGCAACTGTTTGTCGAGCGCACCAATCGCTTTCGGCAGTCCGTCAGTTAGACCATGCTCGCACACGTGGCACGAATAGCACGACTTCGAGCCGTCTACGCTGAGTCGTTCGTCGAAAAACAGTTGGCGGCCGAGTGCGATTTTCTCCGGACTCATCGGATTATCAGCCGGAATGGGCATCGGTTCGTAAGTCGCGAGTTGCTTTGGGAGTGGTTGAGGTGTTGGTCTAACAGCGCCAGGCTGCGATCTTTTGACGTTGCTACTGCAAGCGGCGGCGAGGACGATTACGATAAGGACGAGGCTGCGGGTGTGCATCGTGCGCGGATTCTGCCCGTAACTTTGCGAAATGTCTAGAGACCTTTGTATGCTCGGAAGCGATGCGAGTGTTTGTGAGAATGGTGTTCGTGGTGTCGCTGCTGGCGCTTTCGAGTTGCTCGAGCAACAACGATAACGCGCACACGACGGCGACGACGATCATGCCGCCGCCCGTGCGGCAACAGTTGCACGTGACGACCAGACCCGCTGCAAACGCGGACCCAACACCCGCCACTCAACCAGCTCATCCCGATCTTCGTTCCAATCCGCCAAATCCCTCCCTCGTTTTTAACCTCCCGAACGGAAAAACCTTCGGGCCAAACGACGACGTCGTGATTGACTTCTCGCTCGCGAACGCAAAGTTGAAAGGCGACGGTGGTGAGTATCGCGTGCGTTACATCGTTGACGATGAGGAGATGCAGTGGATCGATCGCTCGGAACAGGTCGTGTTATCGGGCTGGACTTTAGGCAAGCACACGATCCGGCTCGAGCTCGTCGGTCCCGACGGATGGCCGGTGCAAGACCAAGTGATGACCCGCGAGCTGACGGTTACTAAATGAAGGTATCGAAACAACAGTTATTTCAGATGATCGTTGATGAGGCCGCTAACTGCACGCGCTGTCCAGCGATGTGTGGCCGCAGCGCAGTGCTGAGCAACTTAAACGGCTCGCCGAACGCACACATCATGTTCATCGGCGAAGCGCCGGGACGCAAAGGCGCCGATCGAACACGCGTGCCGTTTTCGGGCGACCAATCGGGCGCGAACCTCGATCGTTTCCTCGGTTCGATCGGTCTCGGGCGCGAACAGATCTTCATCACGAGCGCGGCGCTTTGTAATCCACGTACCGACTCCGGCGCGAACCGCAAACCAACGCAAAAGGAACTGTCAAACTGTTCCGAGTTTCTGCGGCGCACGATCGAATTGATCGACCCGCGCGTGATCGTGACGCTCGGCTCGGTTGCACTCGAAGCGCTAAAGCGCATTCAATATCACGAGTTGAATTTGAAAGAGTCGGCGGCGCGGATTCACGCCTGGCAGGATCGGGTGCTGGTGCCGATATATCATCCGAGTCCGCAGGTGCTCGCGTCGCACCGGCGCGAGGCGCAGCAATTGCGAGATTATCAGGTAGTCGCGGAAGCGGTGCGAATGAGTTCATGAGCGAAGCAAGAGCCACAGATAAAAATTTATTGACGCAGTATGCCGCCGTGCGTGACGGCAGTGTTGGGTTGATCGATCTTTCGTCGCGCGGCCGAATCAGTGTGAGCGGTTCGGAAGCAGTGATGTTTCTTAACGGGCTGATCACGAATGATGTGAAAACGCTCGGCGAGAATCGTTGGATGCCGGCGGCGTTTCCGAACGTGCAGGGGCGTTTGCTCGCCGCCGCGCGCGTGATCCGCCGACGTGAGGACATTCTGCTCGACACCGAAGCGGCGACACACGAGAAAGTATTTAAATTAATCGAGCGGTTTACTTTGGCGGGAGACTTTAAGGTCAGGGATTTAACCGATGAAATCCCCCAAATCTCCTTCCAAGGGCGAGGCGCGAGCGGCCTCCTCGAAAAAATCTATGGTGTAAGGGATCTGCCTCGTGACGGCGTCTGGCAGGACGAGAACGTCACGATTATTCGCGCGACGCATACCGGTGAAGATGGTTTCGACGTGATTGGCGCGGCTCCAGCCGTCGATGAAGGTGTCGCTGTTGTGAGTCCGAAGGTGGAGGAGATTTTGCGGATAGAAGCGGGGATTGCGCGCTACGGTGTCGACATGGATGAAACCAATGTCGTGACCGAAACTAACCTCGACGACGCGGTCAGTTACACCAAAGGCTGCTATCTCGGACAGGAGATCATCGTCCGCATCAAGCACCGCGGCCACGTGGCAAAGAAGCTGACCGGGTTGCGTTTTGAAAGTGATCAGCCAATCGAAACAGGCACTGATCAACGTATCGAAGCAGGCGCTGCGATCAAATCGAGCGACGGCAAAGAGATCGGACGCGTGACCTCCGCAACGTTTTCGCCGAAGTTAGGAACTGCTGTGGGACTCGGTTACGTGCGCTATGAATACCTGCCGCCGAACACGCCCGTAGTTATCAACGGCGTTGCAGCAACAACCCACGAGCTGCCGCTGGTGCGAGGCAGTTGGTACACGGATTAACACGAATGCCGGACCAGAACAATGATGGCCGCGACCTCGACTTCGCACAGGCCCAGCTTGCCTACTCGATCATCGAGCATCTCGTCGAACACACGCGCATCGTCAGCGATCTGATCGCGCTCATGGCCCAGGTCCTCGACGAAGACACGACGAAAGCGCTCACGCAAACTCCCACGTGGACCGCCTACCTCGACAGCCGTCGTTCGCTGGAAAAGACAAAGGGTGATATTGAGAAGTTTGCCGAGATCCTGAACCAACTCAAGCCCGACGACACTAGCGAATCGCCATGATCACCTGACGCTCGCGCCCGCCGTCAAACTCGCACAGGAAAATTCCCTGCCAGCGTCCTAACAGCAACTTGCCTTCGCTGAATGGAACCGTGACAGACGTTCCCACGAGACTCGTTTTGATGTGCGCGTCGGAATTTTGTTCGCCGTGGCGAAAGTCCATGCCGTGTTGGGGAATGAGGGTGCGAAGCGCGTGAAGCATGTCGCGCGGCACATCGGGGTCGGCGTTTTCGTTGATAGTGAGTCCGGCGGTGGTATGCTGCGTGAAAAGCAGGACGATGCCCTCACGCACGCCGGACTCCTGCAGCTTTTCTCTGACTACGTCAGTAAACTCGACCAGCTCCTCGCGCTGGCGCGACTTGACCTTTAAAACGTACATACCCGCGCTCGCTGGCCCAATCCGTGTTTATCCGTGGCTCTTATCCCTGTCCCGAGGCCTTACGCTTCAACAACGCCCAGCCAGTGGGTAACACCGCCGCCGCCAACATGATCTTGATCACGTCGCCGACGAGGTACGGCAACACGGTGATCCTAAACGCAGCTACTGGCGCCGTCTGCGTCAAGACTGAAAACCACGCCCAGCCTCCCAAGAACACGATCACCGATCCGATCGTCATTGCCGCGACCGCCGAGGCATATCTGCGATCCCACCCATGTTCGGCGAACGCGCCTACGACAAACGCAGCCGCCGGAAACGCCACGAGGTAACCACCAGTCGGCCCGAAGAACCTTATGATCCCCGCCGCGCCGCCGGCAAAGAACGGCAACCCAATCGCACCTTCAACGAGGTAAGCAATCACCGCTGCCGCACCCAGACGCGAACCAAGCAAAGCGCCCGTCAACAACACGGCAAACGTCTGCCCGGTGATCGGTATCGGCCCGATGTGAATCGCAAACTGCGCCGCCGCAGCGATGAACAAACTAAACACGATCACCAACCCCACGGATCGCGTCGAGTCAAGAGGCGCGAGTGCCGCGCCCATCAACGTATCCGCTCTCAACGCATCTATTCTCGTATTCGTGTTCATCAGTAGTTAGTCTCCCGCCGCGGATTTAACAACCTCGCGTTCGCGCTGCGCCGGTTCCAACTCCATCCCTCCGATGCGCATTTTATGAAACGAGCGCCACAGGAAGTAAACCGACACGAGGAAGAACGCCAGCGCCAAAATATGTGTCAAAGTCGCATCGCCCTTGTTCCGCGCCGTCAAACTCACCGCGAGCTCAACCGCCAGCAATCCGAACAGCGTCGTAAACTTGATCACCGGATTCATCGCCACCGACGACGTATCCTTGAACGGATCGCCGACCGTGTCGCCGACGACAGTCGCATCGTGCAACGCGCTGCCCTTCATTTTAAGA
>DASXXL010000378.1:0-2249 GCA_036503085.1 Pyrinomonadaceae bacterium
ACGCGGTTCTTGCAGTCGGCGAGCGACGAAATGCGACTCTCGGTAGCGCGAACCGTCAGTTGAAGCTGAAAGATGTAGTAAGGCTTGCTGAAGAGAATCTGTTGCGCGCGATCGCCGGTGGGTTCGAGTCCATTGACGATAACGTCGAACGAGTTACGTTGCAGCGCGGAGACGAGTGTCTGCCAATCACTGGGCACAAACTCCGGCGTGCGATTCATCGCGGCCGCGAGCGCGTCGACCATCTCCTTTTCGTAACCGATGTAACGATCGGGGTTCGCCGGATCGGTATAAACGTAAGGCGCGCCGCCGCTCGGATCGGCGCCCCAACGCAGCACGCGCTGCGCACTGGCGGGCCAGACGCACATGATGCACAAAACCGCGGCAAGCAGGATGGTGCGGGTTTCAGCCACTGATCTTCTGAAGATCCAGTTCGGTCGAGATACGAATATCAGCTTTCAAAACGGTCTGCATCTGTTTCAATGCGTGTTCGTTCTCTTCGTTGGTGTTCGAGACAACGCAATCAGCCGGCACGAAAAGTTTGAAGTCTCGCATGTAGGCGTCGTTGGCGGTAACCATGACGCAATTGTTACCGGCGATGCCGGTGACGATCAGGTTCTTCGACGTGAGGTGTGTGAGCAGTAACGAGAGTGTCGTTGAATAGAAGCCCGAGTGTTTTGGTTTGAGCACGAAGTAATCGTCTTCATCGGGACGCAATAGTTCGACAAACTCTTTGCCGTGTCCTTCTTCAAGGGCATGCGCGACGATCTTTTTGAAGTCGGAGCGCCAGCGGCCGAAGTTATCGTTGACGTAGACCACGGGAATACCGGCCTCTTTCACGCGTTGCTTCAGACGCGCGATGTTCTGGCCCACCGGCCTGGCGAGTTCGAGCAACTGATCGCCTTCGGGAAAATCGAAATCGTTAATGACGTCGATCAGGAGTAGTGCAGCGCCTGATTTATCCGGCGCCGAACCGTGTAGATCTTTGCTTTCTTCAGGCATAGCGATCGTCCCTGCTGATTCTAGCCGCTGCGCTCGCGGTGCTCAATTGAAAAACCTTGACGCGTTTTCAAACTGAGAGTAAAGTCGCCGCGCTGTCTTGCTCAAATCAACGTGCGATCTCCCCATCAAGCGTTCAAGCACAACAAAATTCCGTTCACACGGTGACTGGCCCGACCGTCAATCGGCCGTCGTGAAACATCGCATTACTACGCTCTGAATAACCGGCTACCTATCACGGGTGGTCTTTCAATCAACGCCTCTAACACCGGGGAGACTCACGTGCTAAATCGCTCAAAGCTTGCCGCGTCCCTACTAATCTTGATCTGTTTCACAATTTCCGTGCAGGCGCAGAAGGAACAGCAGTACACGCAGAACAAATCCGACCAAGTGCTGCGCAGCGATATCAGAATCGATCCGACCACGCACGCACTCGGCATTCAGCTCCCGCTGATGTCGTATCCGCAGCGCGGCGGCGCCAGCTTTCCCATTGCTCTGCAGTACTCCTCCAAGGTGTGGCGGCTGGACTTCGACGACATCTATGAAAACCCTAACGGCGGAGCGCCACGAGCCCAAAGCTTTGCACTTTATGCGGAGAAATCGGTCGCTGGCTGGACCAGCACGCTCGACGTTCCCAAGATCGACTTTACGTTTCGGCTGCAGAGCTACGATTTGACCAGCGTGAATTACGGGCAGGACGGTGGACCAGTGGGCTGGTCCGGCTTCATTGCGCGCATTCACGTTCACCTGCCGGACGGCTCGACTCACGAGCTGCGCAAAGACGATGCCCCGCACAATTGGGGCACTGAATCCAATTATGGTTGGACCGGCACTTACTACGCCGTCGACAATTCGCGCTTAAGGTTTGACTTCGATCCGGGCGTGCGTTCTGGAACGCTTTACCTACCTGACGGCGGCAAGTACAGATTTCCTGATTCGCAAGGCCTCGACGTATCGGCGAATCAATTCACGGATCGTAACGGCAACACGCTCACGTATAACTCGACCACGAATCAATGGACCGACACGCTCGGACGCGCGTTGCCCTTGCCGTTGCCCTCGAAGATCGGGCTCACGCCGCGCGATGTTCAGTACTCAATTCCCGGAATGGGAACCTCGTCGATGACCTACACTTTTAAGTGGAGATACCTGAACGATCCGGTTACCGGCGAGACCGTGTTAAGTAACCCCGATCCCGATCCGAACAACCGGCTTTATTATGCCGGCAGCCATAACTGCACCACGTGGCCAGC
>DASXXL010000379.1:0-4041 GCA_036503085.1 Pyrinomonadaceae bacterium
CGGAGCGTATTCTCGATGCGCTTGAATAAGATCAAGCGCGCGCTACGTGGTGAAGTAAAGCTGACGACCGCCGCGCGCGAAGTTCTCCGACGCACTCACGCCGCCACATTAAGTCGCAGAGAACGTGCCTCGCTCGATACACAACGGGGATTGGAGTTAGAGGGCGAGTTCTCGAAAATAAGTCCAGAAGAATTACTCACGCACTTCCGCAACAAGAAACCAATCCATCTTTTTTCTGACTTTAATCCGTGGCCTTCGGACGTTATCCCGGACGTCTTGGACTGGAGACGAGATCCACGATCTGGTTACGAGTGGCCGCTCGATTACCACCGGGATATAAAACTCATGCGCAGCGACGGCTCAGACATTCGCGTCGTCTGGGAACTGAACCGCCTGGGCCATCTGTTGCGCCTCAAAGACACGACAAAGTTCCTGAACCAACTACACAGTTGGAGCGCTGAAAACCCTTACGCCCGCGGCCCAAACTGGACCTGCGCCATGGAAGTCGCCCTGCGCGCAATGAACATCCTCGTCGCCTTCGAGCAACATCGCACTTCGCCGCAAATAGACGCCGAAGCGCTACAATTCATATTGCGTCTGTTGCAACAACACGGCCGCTTCATCTACGACAACCTCGAATTCTCTTTCATTGCCACCAGCAATCACTATCTCTCCGACGTCACCGGCTTATTGTGGCTCGGCGTACTCCTACCCGAGTTACGCGACGCAAAAGAATGGCGCGACTTCGGTCTGAAAGAACTGCTGCGCGAGATGGACAAACAAGTCCTCAACGACGGCGCCGACTACGAATCATCAACCGGTTACCATCGCTTCGTCACCGAGCTCTTTATCTACTCCTTCATCCTCTGCCGCGCGCACGGCATCGCGATCGACCAGAAGTATTGGACGAGACTGCAGCAGATGCTCCGTTTTATTCGCGGCTATCTCCGTCCCGACGGGCTCGCGCCACTCATCGGTGACACCGACGGCGGCCAGGTGCTCCCGTTCAAACCACGTCACGCCAACGATCACGCGTACCTGCTCGACATCGGCGCGGAAGTTTTCAACGATCCCGAGTTCAACCGGCGTGACGAATCGTCGCGGGCGTTTCCCGACGCCGGCCTCTACATCATGCGCAAAGACGATTGCTACCTCTGTTTCAATGCGAGCGATGCCGGCATAAACGGCCGCGGCTCGCATGGACACAACGACGCGCTGAGCCTTGAAGTCTGTGCGCGCGGCCGCGCGTTCATCGTCGATCCCGGGACATATATCTACAGCGGCGACCTGCAAATGCGACACGCGTTTCGCTCGACCGTGTATCACTCGACCGTCAAGATCGACGGCCAGGAGCAGAACACGACCGATGTGAACATGCCGTTTGTGATTGGCAACGAAGCGCAGCCGCGCGTGTTGGAATGGCAATCGAGCCCGGATTATGACAAGGTCGTCGCAGAACATTACGGCTACCGGCGATTTCCCGCTTCGATTACACACCGGCGCACGGTTACATTTGATAAGCACGAGTGTTCGTGGTTGATTGACGATGAGTTTTTCGGCGCGGGCGAGCATGAGTTTGAAGGGTGGTTCCACTTTAGCGACGGTTTGCAGTTGGAAGTCCGGGGAACACAGATCGAAGCCACAGATGAAAACGATCGTGGATTGATCGTGCAGTCGTTGAGCCTTGATCAGCCGCCGTCGCTCGTCAACCAACACGTCTCGCGAGACTACGGCGAGCTAACGGAATCTGTCTCAGCGTGCTGGCGCGTCGCGGGCAAGGTGAGCAAACTGAGTTGGAAAATCTTTCCGAGTAAATAATGTGCGGCATCTGCGGAGTTTGGGAATACGGTGCGAGCGAAGGATCGATCGACACTTCGCTCATCGCGCGCATGCGCGATGAGATGACGCATCGCGGCCCCGACGACTCAGGCGATCTGCTCTTCGACGATCGTCGCGGCGGCGTCGGCTTTCGCCGCCTTTCAATCATCGACCTTTCGGCCGCCGGACATCAGCCGATGCACGGCTGCGATCAAAACAAGTGGCTCGTCTTCAACGGCGAGATCTACAACCACGCCCAACTGCGCACCGGCCTCGAAGCCCGCGGTCACAAGTATTCATCGCGCACCGATTCCGAAACGATCATTCACCTTTACGAAGAACGCGGCGTAGACTTCATCCACGACGTCGAAGGCGATTACGCGATCGCGTTGTGGGACGCCGCCAAACAACAGCTCGTGCTCGTGCGCGATCGCATCGGCGTCAAACCGCTTTACTTCTATCACCGCGACGGCCGCTTCATCTTCGCCTCCGAGATCAAAGCGATCCTGCAACACCCGGCCGTCACCGCGGACATCGACGAGCAGTCGCTGTATCACTACCTGACTTTTCTCACGACGCCCGCGCCCACGACGCTCTTTCGCAACATTCAAAAACTTCCCGCCGGCCACGTACTGACACTCAAACGCGACGGCACGCTGAACATCGAGCAATACTGGGACGCACTCCCGCCGGCGCAGCCGATCATTCGCGACGAAAGCGAACATCGCGCGGAGATCCTGCGTCTGCTGCGAGACTCGATTCGCAAGCGCATGATGTCTGACGTTCCATTCGGTGTGTTTCTATCGGGCGGTGTGGATTCATCGGCTAACGTCGCGTTGATGTCTGAGCTGATGTCACGCCCGGTGGAAACGTTCACCGTGGGTTTCAGTGACGCCGAGTACCTGAACGAACTGCAATCCGCGCGGCGCATTGCCAGCCAGTTCGGCACGAACCATCACGAGGTCATCATCTCGGAAAAAGAGATGCAGGAGTTTCTGCCGCGGCTCGTGTTTCATCAGGACGAGCCGATCGCGGACCCGGTTTGCGTGCCGCTTTATTACGTGTCGCAGCTCGCGCGCGACTCGGGCACGATCGTGGTCCAAGTGGGTGAAGGCTCGGATGAGATCTTCAGCGGCTACGACAATTACGTGCGGCATCTCCGCATCTACGAGAGCTTCTGGCGTCATGCGGAGGCGTTGCCGCGAGCGTTGCGACGCGCGCTTTCGAGTCTCTCGCGGCCCGCGCTTGAAGCGACCGGACGAAAGCGTGCGGCCATTGAATTGATCCGCCGCCTGGGCGCGGACGAGCCGTTGTTCTGGGGCGGCGCTGTGGTTTATGACGAGACGTTCAAGCCGCGCGTGTTGTCGCAGTCGTTGCGCGAGCGAATGAATGGTCTGTCGTCGTTGCGCGTTGTCGAACCGTATTTAAAACAAATTGAGCAGGAGCGGCCGCAATCGGATTTTCTCGCGCGCATGACTTATCTCGAACTGAAGTTGCGTTTGCCGGAGCTGCTGCTGATGCGGGTCGACAAGATCACGATGGCGACGAGCGTCGAGGCGCGCGTGCCGTTTCTCGATCATCACCTCGTGGAATACGCGCTCGGCGTGCCGCGCTCGTTGAAGGTCGAGGGGACCACGGGGAAGCACATTTTGAAGCGCGCGCTGGAGGATATTCTGCCGCACGATCTGTTGTACGAGCCGAAGCGGGGGTTTGGCGCGCCGGTGCGCGAATGGTTCCGTGAGGGATTAGGCGGATGGTTTGATGAGCACCTCATCAATTCGACGATGCGCAAGCGAGATCTTTTGGATTACGGGTTCGTGGCGCGCATGTTGGAGGAGCATCGCAGCCGCAAACGCGATTGGGGATTTCACTTGTGGGCGTTGTTGAACTTGAGCCTGTGGTACGAACGGTGGATAGACCGAACTTGAGACGGGAATCCTCATTTACGCGCAAGGTCGTGTGGACGCTCGCTACGCGGCTGCTGATGATCGTAAACAGCGTCGCAGCGGGCGTGATCGTGGCGCGTTGGTTGGGCGCGCAGGGAGTAGGGGAGCTCGCGGTCATCAACGTCGCAGTCACGACGATCGTGCAGCTCGGAAGTTTTGGTTTGCCGTCGTCGAACACTTACTTCATCGCGAAAGATCTCAAACACTTTCGCGCCGCCACGATCAACTCGTTTCTCTTTGCTCTGCTGATCGGTTCACTGCTCGCGCTTGGCTTGTG
>DASXXL010000380.1:0-13717 GCA_036503085.1 Pyrinomonadaceae bacterium
CGCTGGTAGTTGCTGCCGGATCTAAATGTACTGCGACCTCACGGCCCAAAGCGCTGCCGGTATTCGGTTGAACTGATGAAGGCCTTCACCATTTCAGCCGCTACGAAATCACCGTTGAACTGATTTAGCTTTGTGAGCCAGAAGTTGAAGCCGTCAAAGTTTGTGTCGGGAGAGCTGTTTGGATTGCGGCGCAAGTAACCGAAGTACTGCATTAACACAAACGCCCGGTTAAATTCCGCGTTCTTCAGATCCTGATCTTCCGCGACCGCACGAAGCACCTGCGAGCGCAACGTAATATCGGTGGGATTGGCGGAGAGCAGGTTGATCAGGTTGGTCTGCTCGGCGGCGGACAACACGCCACCGGCGCGCGTATTCAACTGCGTTACAAAATTGGTCGCGGTCATGGCGGCGGGATACAGCGTGGCAAAATCTCCGCGTTGGACAAATGCCAGCATGTAAGCCTGTTTGTTGGCCTCCAACTGGGCCTGCCAGTTGCCGACTCCGACCTGCACGTTCTGTCCGATCTGCGCCGACTCGGTCAGGAAATCGCTGAAGACGATCGGCACGGGCGCGCCCGCTAAATTGCCAAACGCGGCCTTGTGCGTGCGATAGGCGAGATAGCCGGTTTCCTGAAACTCGATCGCGAGATAGAACGCGCCCGATACGTTGATTCGCTTCACGTCGATACACGCGGCATCCGCACCGCACGAGGTGATTCCGTTGACCCAGAAGGCGAGTCCTGACGCGTCCGGATCGCGATTGAGGAAGTCGTGGTAGTGCTGAGTGACGAAGAAGGTCGGGTCGTCGATCTGGTTGACGGCGTTGTTGCTGCAACTCGCGGCGTTCCAAGTGAGCGTGATCGAACCAAAATCACCGCCTGAGCCGGCGTTGTTATAACCGTCGACTGCGATCATGTAGGTGGTTCCCGCAGTCGCATTGAAGGTTACGGCGCTCGTCTTGTCTGTGCCGTTCGGTCCACCGACGTCGTCGTGTTGGCCCACCACCGTCAGAGCGTTAACCGCAGTGCCCCTGTAGACGCCCATGACCGTATCGAAAGTGCTTCCCTCCGTAGCAAACGTCACGCTGCTGCTGCTCGGCGCCTGCCATTTGTACCAGACTGAGCGAGAGCCACCGCCGTTAGGATCGTTGGTTGTGCTCAAATGATTGGGTTCGCCGGCTTCTTTCGTCGCTCCCGCGTTCGTGCCGTTTACGGTTCCCGAACAGCCGGAGATAACTTGTGCGGCAGCGAAGTTGTCGTTGGGCGGCGGCGCCGGAGGAGGAACAGTGTTCGAGTTGAAGCCGAAGATGTTGAGCGCGTTGACGTCGTTATCGGTAATGTCTCTCTGTTTGCCGGACGGGATCCGTGGATCCATAATCCCGATAAACACACCATTGTTGAGACTGGCTTGCTTCCAGTGGCTCGACTGATTGCCGTCACCGCCGTTATCGGTTGAACCACTTGGTCCACCAGTGGAAAGGCCCAACTCCGTGGCGCCGGGAACGAAATAAAACTGAAGCGGATCGGGCGTGCCGCCGATCGTCATCACGCGCGTGGCCGTGGTAAACGTTCCGGAAGTCGTGCCGGTGCGGAAGCGATAAAGATCCCACATCGCGGGCGTGGTGCTGCCGCTCCCGGCTCGCGACGTGAAACCGAGCGCGTGACCGATCTCGTGCGTCGCAACCGCCTCGAAGTCGATGCCTTGAACGCCGTCGCTGCGATCGAAGTCGAAAGTGAAATTGCCGGTGCCGTTGAAACCGATCTTGGCGGCGGTGTCGGCTGCGTCTGCGGTCGGATTCAGCAAACCGATGGCGCGGCCAATCGTGGCGGAGACTGAGAGACTGGTGGTACTGCCGGAACCGGTATCGATCGGGACGGAAGTCGACGGCAACGCATTGTAGACAGCGCTTTTCGCCGGGCTGTTGGCGCCCGCGACCAATTGGCCGCGAACGAACGAATAACTGAAAGTCGCGCTCGGCGCACTGGTCGAACCGAGGACGCCTGAAGGCCATGGTTGTCCGAAGTTGTCGGGACCAAAATCAGCGTCGATAAAGATCGTGACCGGCGAGTTGACGACGTTTTCCCAGTTCGCCGCGGCACGATTGAAAGCCGCCATCGCCGCCGCATTGTTTTGGAGATTCGTGGTGGCGCGCAGAATGATTGTGAGGTGCGTGACGGCGTTGTCGACTTCCCCGCTCAACCCCGTCGACTTCTCGCTGAGGTGGTTGATCTGTTGCAAATTTTTCGGGTTGATCTTCTCCAGCTCACTGCGCTCGGCTGCAGTCGCGACGCGACAGACGGTGTCGCCGTCCGGGCTGGCGTAGAGCATGAAGTAGTCGTTGTCCGGCTCGTTCGCCGCGGGCAGCGGAGCATGGGCCGAGACGGTCAGACCTAACGAAGGAAGCAGAATTAGGACCGCCAGGACCACGGCAAGGACCGCACGGGCCGGTTGGGAAATCGTGGGTTGAAAATTTTTCAGGCGTCGCGTAGTGGAGGCAAAAAACGTCAATTTCAACTTCGTGTCCTTGTTATGTTTACGAACTGGGAGGTAAACGTCGTCTTCGGAGCGCAAAGCCCCTCTGGTGCTTCAAAGTCTCACGAGGATGCCTGAGCAACGTAAAAACTTGTCGACTAGGCTAAAGCCAGGCAGGGCTCAACGGGGCGACCGCCCAGCATGATAACTTCAACGCCCTGACGCCGTCCAGACTTAGTACATCTTTTAGCGATGCTGACCGATCTGCTCGGTGCCGAAGGTTCCGATGCCATTGAGGCGGAAACTGAAGACCAGCCGGTTCTCTTTGCGCAGGCCCACGTTGAAGGTCGAAAACTGGGCCGTCACGGCGCAGCAGTCCCAGGCGTTACCGACGGTGATAGTCGAGTTGATCAGCGAGCTATTGCCGCGGCCCGGACGTTTTTGGAAGTCGAAGAAGTACGACGCTCCGCCGAATAGACCACGGTCACGATTACCCAAAAACACCGACGGGCTCCACTGGGAGCCGCGCAGCGTTCCCGGTTCCAAACCACGCGCGTCCGCAAACTTCGCCAAATCGGGCGAGAGGTTGATCGCTCGCGTGTAATAAAAACTCTGAAACACTTGAATCAATGTGCGCGACAAGCCAAACGTCGTAGACAGCGAACGCATGCCGCCGCTGTGAGTGTCCATGTCGGTGCGCACGTCCGCAAACAGATGCCGCCGCGGCCGGTAACGCGCGTCGATATTGATCGGCGAGAAACGTCGCGGCACGCCGCCGTAAACAAAACCCGAAAGCGTGTTGATGGGATAAAACTGGTTGCGCTGGCCCGGAATCAGCGCACCGCCGAAGAACGGGTCGAAAAAGTACTTGCCGCGGATTGTGATCGTAAGCGCTTCGTATGGCTGGCTCGAGAGTAGCGGCCGCTCGCGCTCGGCGGTTTCGCGTGCGGGCGCTTCTCGCACGGACGCGTCGTTCACGTTTTCCGTCGAGCGCCGCGTGAAGAAACGGTTCGCGACGCCAAACTCAATCTCGTTCGTATCGGCAATCGCGTCGATGTAGTCGAAGCGAATGATGCGATCGAAGTTGTTAATGCCGGAGAGCTTGCGATAAGTAACGTACGGCTCGATCAGGTGACGAAACCAGAAACTGCCGTCGCCGCGATGAAAATCTTTTGCGAACGCCGGCGGCCGCACGTCCAATTCAAACTCCCCGTACGAACGCGTCACGTTTTGGCTCAGCACGTCGCGCGTCGTTGGGTCGAGTGAGTTTGAATAAAACGTGACGCGTCCCGAGCCTGAAGCAGTGACGGTCCAACCGGCGAAGTTCAACGGCAACTCAAAACGCGGATGCAGATCGAGTCGTTGCACGATCGACGGTGTGATGATCGCATGGCCGCCGACGTCGTTCGCAAACTGGACCTGATCCTCAACCGTCTCCTTACGGCTCACGCCGTCAGCACTGCCCTCGAACGAATAATAGAGCGGCAAATTCTTCAAAAAACTCAGAATCGTCGGGCGCTTATCGATGCTGACGCTGGGCAACTGGCGGATGCGAATGCGCGCGTCGGTCAACGACGTCACCTGCGTGCGCGCGAGAAAGTTGAAGCTGTACTCGTTGTGGTCCTTGTTGATGAAAACCTGCGACGTCTCTTCCGGCGAGATCGCTTGCTGAATGTTATCGGAGAACACCTGGCGAAACGCGAGGTTCGAAGTGATGTTCACGTCAGCGGCGGCGGTGAAACCGTTTTTGAAGTAGTGCACGCCCTCGACGTAGAAACTCGAACCGCCCTGGTTCGGATGCGCCGCGTCTTCATGTGGTCCAAAGATGCGATCCTTGACGGCGTAGAAACCGGTGTTGAGAAATGAGCGCGAGTTCGCGCGCGTGCGCAGATCGCCGCCGACGCCGAGACCGCGCGAAGTGTAGACGTCGCTGCGAAAGGTGAAGTCGGCGGAACGGCCGAGCGTTTGGTAATACGCGGTCGAGAGACGAAAACCTTTTGCGCCCGAGCCGCCAAACGTCGGCGTCAAAAATCCCGACGCGCGATCGCGCGGCTTGATTGATACCGACGCGTACGGCAAGTAGAAAACCGGAATGTCTTTGATCTTTAACTTGGGCGAATAGACGCGCACGCGATCGCCGGTCTTGATCTTCGCCTTGTTTGCGTGAAAGCTCCACTTCGGCACGTCTTCGTCACACGCGGTCACCTGCGCATTCGTCACGACGATCGTATCGAGACTGATCTTCTCGACGCGATCGGCGGTGAAGTAAACGCGCGTGCCGTCCTGCGTTTGATTGGTGAAGCCCGTTGAGTTGATGAAGTAACCGGTCTTCGTGCGGTAGTTCCACTCGGCGCGCGAGCCGGTGATGCGTTGCATGTCGGCCTGATCGAAAACGACGCTGCCCTCGGCAACGATCCTGTTCTCCGCGTCGTAAACCGTGACCTTGTCGGCCTGCAAACGATACGTGCCGATGCGCACGTCGACGTTTCCTTCGTAAACAACTATGCGCGCGTTTTCCGGACCGGAGCCAGTCTGTTTCGCGGCGTCGACCGTGATCTGATCCGTGCTGACGCCTTGCACGCCGTTCTGTGTCTGCGGTCGTCGCTGGACCGGTTGATCGTTATTGAGAGGATTAACGTTGGGCGTGTCGGTGAGTGGATTCGTGACTTTACGATCGACCGGGTTCGTCTGCTGCGCAAATACAAACTGGCAGCACACGACGAGGAGCAGGATTGCCAGCACCAGACGCAAAAGTGAGTGGAGCCTCCGCACCGTCCGCGAGTCAGTAAAGCGCGTGGATGCTAGCACGAATCGCCACCAAGAAGCACAAGAGGCACAAAACAGTTTCTCTGCTCCGACTGTTTGCCGCTTCGTGTGCTTCTTGTGCCTCTTTGTGGCAGTTCGTTTGTTATGCTCTAGGAGTGAGCCGACACCGACTGATGATCGTTGCTGGTGAGCCGTCGGGTGATGCGCATGCAGCGGCGCTCGTCGCGGCGTTGCAGCGAAAAACGAACAGCGCGTTTGAATTTTTTGGCGCCACCGGAACGCTAATGCGCGCGGCGGGCGTCGAGTCAATCATCAACACTGACGAGCTCGCTATTCTCGGCATTCTCGAAGTGACGCGCGCGCTGCCGAAGTTTCTCGGCGTCTTCCGCAAACTCAAACAAGCAGCGATTGAACGCTCGCCGGAGGCGGTCGTCCTCGTCGACTGGCCCGAGTTCAATCTGCGTCTCGCAAGCGCGCTGCATCGACGCGGCGTGAAAGTGATCTACTACATCAGTCCACAGTTGTGGGCCTGGCGGCCGCGTCGTATCAACACGATCAAGCGCGACGTCGATCTGTTGTTGTCGATTCTGCCGTTCGAAGCGGAGTGGTTCAAAGCGCGCGGCGTGGACCATGTTGAGTTTGTGGGCCATCCGCTGGCGGGTGAAGTGAAGGCGCGTTTCGATCGCGAGGAGTTTTGCCGGCGCAACGGCCTGGATCCGGCGCGGCCGATCGTCTCATTTCTTCCTGGCAGCCGGCACAAGGAGTTGCAACGCATCCTGCCGCCGATGCTTGCCGCGATTGAAAAACTCTCGCACCTGCGGCCTGACGTGCAATCAGTGATCGTCGTGGCGCCGAGCCGGACGATCGAAGAGACGCGACAGATCGTGGGCCAACAAAACGGCGCGAGCTCGATCAAATTGGTCCAGGGCGAGACGCGTGAAGCACTCGCCGCTGCCGATGCTGCGGCGATCGCGAGCGGCACTGCGACACTCGAAGCAGCCTTACTCGAAACACCGATGGTCGTGGTCTATAAAGAATCGGCGATGAACTGGCACACGCTCGGCCGGCTCATAACTGTTACGCATTACGGTTTGGTAAATCTCGTGGCGGGCAAAGAGATTGCGCGCGAGTTGATGCAAAACGATCTGAACGCCGAGAACCTCACCAGCGAACTACTCAAACTCCTCGATCCGGCAAGCAACAAGCTCGCCCGCAAACAACTCGCGGAAGTGGCTCATCGTCTCGGCGAGGGCGGTGCTTCCGAACGCGCCGCGGAGTCGATCCTGAAAAGTATTGACTTTTCACACGATCAGGAATAAAGATCCCCCAGCGCACATGACTCACGGCTGGGTTTGCCTCTGATCACCTCGAACACTCGCTCCTCCAGCCTGAATTCTTCAACGGGAAAATCCCGTTTCTCTGGGAGGTAAATAAACCATGGACGTCGTCCGGGTAAAGTTGTGGATTCCCGATCAAAAGACGTTGAAAGACGTCTTGTCGCTGGGCCATTTCTCACTAGAGTGTGGCACCCCAAAGCGAGATGAGAGTGGTAACTTCATCATCACTCTTTATGGTCCAAAAGCAGAAACCGACAAGCTCGCTTCACTCAAATTACGCAAAGAAGTCGATGAGAACTTCGGCGCCGTGCTCGAAGCGCGGCAAAAAGAAGTTTCCAAAACAGATCGATTTCAGGGCGGAAAAATCAAACCCGAAGGTCTCGGTATCAAGAGATAACCCTCATCTCCACGGAGCTCACTCATGGCATACATGAATATCACTGAGGTTGAGTCGGCGCTGATCGCGCTGCACAATGCTCATCCCTCAATCTGCGAATTGATCACTCTCCCCAACCCAAGCATCGAAGGCAAAACTACACATGCGGTTCGGCTCGGCACTCAGCCGGCGAACACGGTCGACGCTTTTTACCTGACCGGCGGCGTGCACGCTCGCGAATGGGGTAGCTGCGAAATCCTCGTCAACATGGCGGTCGATCTGTGCGACGCGTACGCCGGAAACACCGGCCTCGTCTATGGCGGCAAAACGTTTTCGGCCGCCGAGATCAAGGCGCTCATGGAGCAGATGAATATCATCATCTATCCGTGTGTGAATCCCGATGGTCGCGACTTCTCGCAAAATACGAATGGCGCGTGGCGCAAGAATCGCAACCCGGCATCAAGCGGTGGCCAGGCTTCGAAGATCGGCGTAGACATCAACCGCAACCAGGATTTTCTTTGGGACTTCCAAACCGCGTTCGCACCCGGCGCCGTCAACGACTTTCTTGCTTCGAATGATCCCGCGCAAGACACGTTTCACGGCACTGGCCCACACAGCGAACCAGAGACACAAAACGTCGTCTTTCTGCACGACACGTTTACGCGCATCAAGTGGTACATCGACGTACACAGTTTCTCGGAAGACATCCTGTTTGTCTGGGGCGACGACGAGTCACAGTTCAGCGATTCGAATATGACTTTCCGCAACTCCTCGTTCAACGGACAGCGCGGACTGCTCGGCGATAGTTACCGTGAATTCATTCCTAACGGCGACCTCGGGGCCTTGCAGGGTTTGGCCGAAGCCTTCACGCGCTCACTGCGCGAAGTGCGCGGCAAACTCTACGTCGCGAAGCCGGGCTTCTCGCTTTACCCAACCTCCGGCACGAATGACGACTACGCCTACAGCCGCCACTTCGCGGATCCCTCGAAGTCAAACGCGCTCTCCTTCACTGTCGAGTGGGGCACGGAGTTTCAGCCACCGTGGACCGAGATGGAGGAGATCATCAAGGACGTCGACGCCGGTTTGATCGGGCTCGGGTTGAAAGCGCTCGGCATCGATAGTTTCATCGTTAGTAATCGCGATACTTTCTCATCGATTGAAATCGAAACGACGACTTCGTTTCCCGAGTCGTTCTACGTGATGTATGACGGTTTCGCACCGTCGCTGCTCGGTGTTCCGGGCGCATCGCCGTCGGTCCAGTTCCTCAGCACCATTGGTGGACCAACGATTAACTCGATCTCGGCCACGCTTACGGCGACGGACCTCGAGGACGCCGGTTCGCCCAACACTCCGCAGCGCATCATGTTCACTTACCAGGTCGACTTTCAGAACACGAGCGCCTTCAACGCGGAGACTCGCGACATCTTTATGCAGGCGACGTTTGCCGGAATTCAGGACGTCGCGCTCGTGCATCTGATCAAGCAGCCGAATCCTTACATGCTCGATGGGCCAGTGACCTGGCTGAGCACCGACGTGCGCGTGTTTCAGTTGCGGCCCGGACACCACATCAACAGCAGCGGCATCAATCTCGGTGACCCGAACTCGAATGCCAACGCGCCGTTCCAGTACATCCAGGCGCTGCTTGGTGAAATGCGTGGTTTTGGTAATGCTCCCGCGCCTCCCTTTGAAAACCTCCCGCAAGACGAAGAAGCAAGTCAGCTCGAACTCTCCCGCACGGTCGGCGGCGTCAGAGTACTGAACTTCGCCGTCGCGAAAGTCAGGTATCGCGCCAACACGCAGGACGCTGTCGATGTGCGTGTGTTCTTCCGAACCTTCAACACGATGGTCTCGGATCTGAGCTACACCACGAATGCGTTTGCGGACGTGCAGAACTACGCACGTTCTGCCAGTGGGACCGTGCCGCTGCTCGGCACAAACCGGTTCTTCAGCGGCGTTGGGAATCAAATCGTGTCGATTCCTTACTTCGCCGAGCCGCGCATCAATTCCGCGACTCAGCACATGAGCACTCAACCCGACAATACGAACAAGCAGACGCTGGTCCATGCCGGCGCCACTGAAGCAGTTCAGTACTTTGGTTGCTGGCTCGACTTCAATCAGACCGAGCCGCAATTTCCTGTGAACGTTCCGCCGGGCAGCGATGGCCCATATTCCGGACGCGTTTCGATTCCTCAGCTCATGCGTGGCATTCACACCTGCATGGTTGCCGAGGTCCGCTTTCAACCGGGTGCCGTCGATCCCATCGCAAACGGCGCGACCCCGTCATCGAGCAATCGACTCTCGCAACGAAATCTTTGCATTGTCGAATCTGATAATCCGGGGACCATCGCGACGCACACGGTGCAGCACACGTTGCTGATGAAGCCCTCGAAGATTGCCGCGCCAATAGCCGGAGTTGCGACGCTCGCGTCAACGGCGCCGGGAGCAACCGGCGGACAATTCGACGAGCTGGTGATCCGTTGGCACGATCTGCCGCGCGATACGCAGGCGAGTATCTACGCGCCTGACTGGAACGCGGACGAGATCCTCGCAATTGCCGGCGCGTTGCGATCTGGCCCGCAAAAACTGACGAAGATCGACGACAACACGATCGGCTGCACGGTCGGCGACATCAGCTACATTCCGATCCCCGCGCGGCAACAACAAATGCCCGCGCTGTTGACGCTGAAGCTGCCGCTCGACGTGCGTGACGGACAGCAATTCAAGATCGACGCGCAACAGCATTCGGGTCTGACGTTTGACAGCGCGATACCGAATCGTCAAATCGAGGGCCGTGGTTTTTCGCTGACCGACATCAACTTCTCCGCGCGAAAAGTTCTCGGCGCGTTTCGTCTGCGAGTCGCGGTAAAGCTTGGCGATCCGCTGTTGAGTAAACTGGTCCGCAACCTCGCGGTGCTGAAATACATCTTCGAAGCGATACCGCTTTCCGATCCGTGGCATCCGGTGTTTGTGCGTTACATCGCGCAACTCGGCGATCAGGTTAAAGGGCTCGGAGTCGATCCGGGTTCGGTACCCGCGTCGGCTGACGATCCGGGCATACCGGGCCGTGGTGTTGGTGGTTCCGCTGACCTCGAATGCTTCACGGGGAAAGTGACGGAAGTGTTCTTTGATTGCTTCGGCCACTTCCAGGGCTTTGTGTTAGAAGGCTGCGACTGCCGGCGTCATCGTTTCGAGTCGAGAGAGAAAGGAATTGAAGAGCTGGTGCTCCGCGCGTGCAAGGCTGCTTTGTTGCTTTCCGTGTGCGTGAGTAAGGAGTGCCACGGGAAGATTCACGAGGTCATCGTGCGCTGCGGGTGATGGCCGTCTTCTCTGTGCCTCTGTGTCTCTGTGGTTAATAAATTCCTCAGCAAGAACCAACCACAGAGACACAGAGGCACAGAGAAATCAATTCGCCACCCTTTTAGGTCAAAGCTTGCGGGTGATGGTTCTACTTGCGTGAAATCTGTTCGCGGAGACTGACGAGCTCCTGCTCGAGACGTTTAATCCGTTCGCGCATGTCACCGAGGCGGCCCAGGTGTGCGTTCATTCGCTTGTACTCGTCGAGCGGTTGAACGGGAATTCCCCACCACACGCCGGGCCGCACGATCTTTCCCGGCAGTATCCCGGCCTTTGAGCCAATCACTGCGCCCTTTTGCACGCGCGTGTGATCTCCGAAACCAACCTGACCGCCGATCACCGCGTCGTCTTCAATCACCACGCTGCCGCTGATGCCCGTTTGCGCGGCGATCACGACGCGCTCGCCGATGTCGCAGTTGTGGCCCACGTGGACCGTGTTGTCGAGCTTCGTGCCGCGGCCGATTCGCGTGCGCCCGAGTGCGGCGCGATCGACGCAAGTATGCGCGCCGAGTTCGACGTCGTCTTCGATCACGACCGTGCCGATTTGCGGAAACTTCTGATAACCGTGATCGTGGCGCACGTAACCGAACCCGTCAGCGCCGATGCACACGCCGGCGTGCAGGATGACGCGATTGCCGATCGTGACGCCGTCATACAAAACCACGTTCGGCTGCAGCACGCAGTCGTCGCCTATGCTTGCGTGTGCGCCGACAACGACGCCTGCTTCGATACGTGTGAACGCGCCGATGCGCGCGCCTTCGCCGATCTGCACGTGTGGTCCAATGTAAGCAGTGAGTGCAAGATCCGCGGTCTCAGCTACAACAGCACTCGGATGGATGTGAGGCTCACGTCGAACCGGCGGATGCAGCGCCGCGCCAATCAACGAAAACGCGAGCTTCGGATTCGCAACTTCGATCACCGTACGATTTGGAAACTTTTCCGCCGCGCCCACCGGCACGATCAAAGCCGATGCAACGCTCGCCGCGGCCGCCGCGAAAAACTTCTCGTTATCAACGTACGCAATCTCGTGCTCGCCGGCCTGGTCCAGATCGGCAATCTGCTTGATCTCCGTTTCCGGATGGCCCATCACACGGCCACCGACGATCTCAGCCAGCTCTGCAATCTTCATGTTCGTATGAAACCGCGTTTCGAACTGCGAATAAAGTTCAGGAGATGCGCGACGTTCTCATCGTCGACGTGTTCGAGTTCACTCAGCAGCTCGGCGAGCGGAACGCCGCTCTTGAACAGCGTGCGATACGCATTCTTCAACGCCCGCTTCTGCTCTTCAGAAAAACCGGCGCGTGTCAGTCCAACGGTATTCAGCCCGCGCACGCGCGGCGGATTTCCGTCAGTAATAAAGAACGGCAACACATCCTGCACGATCTTCGACTTCCCGCCAACCATCGCGAAACGACCGAACCGCACAAACTGATGCGCACCCACGTTGTTGGAAAGAAACACGTGGTCCTCGATCGTGATATGCCCGGCCAGCGCCACTTCATTCGCGAAAATGTTGTCATCGCCGATCGCGCAGTTGTGCGCCACGTGTACGCCGACCATGAAGAAGTTGCGCGAGCCAATGCGCGTCGCCTGGCCGGCTCCGTTCGCGCGATGAAACGTGCAAAACTCGCGAATGATGTTGTCGTCGCCGATCTCGAGAAAGCTCTGTTCGCCCTTAAATTTGACGTCCTGCGGCTCGCCGCCGATGACGGCATGTTCGTAGATGCGATTGCGCGCTCCGAGCCGCGTAAAGCGCTTGATTACGGCGTAAGCGGCGACCTCGCAATCCGGACCGATTTCCACGTCCGGTTCAATTATGGCGGTCGGATGAATAGGCATTTGCAGGGTTTTGAGGATAATCGTGTCTTGTGGATCCTGCAAATCCTGTTTAATATGCAGAACTGTTTGCGGGTTTTATACGGGAGGAGACGGGAAAACTTTGTTCAGTGACCAGTTTCGCCGAGGGGAAACCGAGAAAACCAAGCTCGCGGGCGTGAAAAGCTCGCGCCTGATCTCGGGTCTCTCAGACATCGCCTGGAAGGCTTTTCAGAGCGTTAACCAAAGGCTTCCGGAAGGCGAGTCGATTCGGCCCAACTGGGCGCCCGAACCGCTCCTCAAATCCTACGAACGGACCGCGCCACCGCTCGGCTTTCCGCGTGAGACTGACAGTCTCTGTCCCGCCTGCGTCAAGGAAGTTCGTAATGCCGTAATCACCGGTGAGACTCCGCTCGACACGTTGATGTACGAGCATCCCGGCGAGATCAAAGCACAGATCGTTGAAGACAACGGTCAGGTGCTGATGCGCAAGACGTGTCCGAAGCACGGCGAGTTTGAAGACGTGATGTCGACCGACCCTGAGTTTCTAGCGCGTATCGAGTCGTTGTTCTTCGGCCGTGACTTTCGTGCCGCCGAAGACAAAGACGTGCATCGTCACGGCACCTCGAATATCAAGTTTGGACGCGGCGCGGTGTTGACTGTCGACCTGACGAATCGTTGCAACATGATGTGCAATCCGTGCTTCATGGATGCGAACCAGGTTGGCTACGTGCACGAGCCGACGTTTGAAGACACGAAAGCGATTCTCGATCGCGCGGTCTCGTTCAAACCGCGGCGCCAGATCATCATTCTCTTCTCCGGCGGCGAGCCGACGCTTTCTCCTTATTATCTGGAAGCTGTCGAGTACGCGAAGAAGATTGGTTTCTATCGCATACTCGCCGCGACCAACGGCATTCGTTTCGCCGAAGACATCGAGTTCTGCAAAGCCGCGAAAGCCGCGGGCCAGCACGGCGTTTATCTACAGTTTGACGGCGTGAGCGAAGAGAAGAACAAGCATCGCGGCGTCGGGAATTTGTTTGACGTGAAATTGCGCGCGATTGAAAACCTCGCGAGCGTCGGTATCAAAGTCACGCTCGTAGTGACGATCGTCAACAGCATCAACAACGACGGTATCGGACAGATCGTCGAGTTTGCCGCAAAGAACATCGACAAGGTGCAGACGATCGCGTTTCAGCCGGTTTCGTTTACCGGACGCGACGAAGATATCTCGGACGAGCTGCGCAAAAAGTGGCGCTACACGCTCGCCGGCATGACTCACGACCTGAAAGATCAATTACAACATCGCATTCAACCACTGCGCGACTGGTTCCCGCTTTCGTCTTATTCAGCGTTCACGAGTGTGATGGACATGCTGCAAGGCGCCGATGCTCCCTGGGGTTGGTCGTCGTGCAATTGTCATCCGAACTGCGGCATCTTCACGCTGCTAGTGGTTAACAAGCAGACTGGCGAATTCAGATCGTTGTTTGAGTTTTTTAACTACGAGCAGTTCATGAAGGATGTGGCGGTAATTACCGACACTGCGCGTGGTCGCAAGCTTTCATACGCTCAGCTCGGCATGGCGATTATGCGAAACTTCA
>DASXXL010000381.1:0-3019 GCA_036503085.1 Pyrinomonadaceae bacterium
GGACGTGTGACTTTGATCTCGGGCGCACTCGCGTCGACCGGCATGTTCGACAACACAAACTGCGGCAGCCCTTCAGGCGTGAAGCCGTTCGCACTGTTCATCGTCACGCCGTAACCGTGCGTGTAGATCAGTCGTTCGTTGATCCAGTTGCGCGATGACTCGGGCAGCTTATCGTCGTTGATCTCACGCGGCGCGATCATCATCTGGCGCGTCTGGCCGGAGACGGTGTAGCGATCGACGTCGACGTCGGGGAAGTCGTAGTAAGTGCGAATCGCCTGGATCTGCCGGAGCGTGTCTTGCAGCGCCTGCCAGTCCCAAAGACGAATGTTGTCGAGCGTTGCGCGATTATCCGGCAGGTCGAGCGCACTAACGGAAGTCTGGGGATCAAAGTCGCGTAGTTCGATCTGTTCGACGCCGAACCCGCGGCGCGTCCATTCGATGTTGTGCGTGATGTATGGCGTCTCGCGCTCGAGCTCGTTTGGTTTGACGATGAAGCCCTGAATGTACGCGGGGACCAGCACCACCCCGATGATGTAAACCGCGACCGGTAATCCGATCGCGATCAGCAACAGACTAAACCGCCGCACCGTAAACGCATTCACGAGCGAAACGAGCGCTCCGATGATCAGCGCCGCACAAACGAAGAGCAGCGCGGGCAGCGTGTAGTGTGCTTCGGTGTAAGTGACGCCGGAAAAGATCGCATGATCCTCCCAAAGGAAAGGGAAGCGCGAGAGATAAGTGCGCCAGCTCAGCACGAGCAACACGAGTGCGAGCGCGCAACAGACGGCGCGAAACGCCGCGCCCGACGACCAGCGCACGCTCGGTTTCAAAACCGTCTGCGGCAGACCGAGCAGTGAATAAGCGATTGCCGCAATAAGTATGACGATCGCGATGCCAAACAACCACGAGCTCAGCAGATCGTAAAGCGGCAGCGAGAAGAGATAAAAACCGAGCGGCTTGCCGAAGATCGGATCGTAAGTCGACGTCGGCGGCTGATTGAGATAGAGCGCGAACTGCCGCCAACTGTCTTTCAACTGAAACCCGTAAATCAGTCCGAAAAATCCTGATACAAGCCAACCGAGCGGGCGAATGAATCGCGCCGGTGAAAACTGAAACGGCTGGTTGTTGAGAACGATGGTGCGGTTTTCGAAAGCGTACGCGCCGAAGAGTCGTTGAAAGAGTAGAAAAGTCGCGCTCAGCAGTAGCGCAGTCAACACCGCCGAGCCGACGAAGAGCAACGCCTTGGCTTTGAAGATGTACCAATAGACCGACGAGTAGCCGAGCGAGCCAAACCACAGCGCCGAAAGATAAATCGAGAGGACACGCGAGAACGAAATGAGCAGCAGGATGGCGGCCACGATGAGCCACACTTTGAAACGGCGGCGCCGATGGCCTACGTCGATGATCGTCGGGGGATTGCGCGAGTTGGCACTCACTGCCCGTAGCATACTCGCAAAGACCGCCACGGCGAAGCGCCGCTAATGACTCGAAGCGTCTAAACTTGGGAACGCAGGTGTCTCGCCTGCAAACGTTACGACAGCCGCCCTTTTCGTTAGCGGCAGGCGAGACGCCTGCGGTCCGTGTATAATCGCCCGGTTTGTAGTGCCCGCGGTGTTTACCTACTGATGCTGACGCCAGACACAATCCTTCAGGGACGCTATCGCATCGTGCGCCAACTCGGTCAGGGCGGCATGGGCGCGGTTTACGAAGCGATCGATCAGCGTCTCGACACGACTGTCGCGCTGAAGGAAACGTTGTTCACGGACGAGCGTCTGCGCAAACAGTTCGAGCGCGAGGCGCGACTGCTCGCTCGTCTGCATCATCCCGCGTTGCCGCGTGTCAGCGATCATTTCTCCGAAGGCGACGGGCAGTTTCTGGTGATGCAGTTCATCCCCGGCGACGATCTGTCAGAGATGATGAACCGCAAGCGCGGACCGTTTCCGGCGGATCAAGTCCTGACTTGGGCCGATCAACTGCTCGACGCGCTCGACTACCTGCACACGCAGGATCCGCAGATCGTTCATCGCGACATCAAACCGCAAAACCTGAAACTCACTTCACGCGGGCAGATCATCCTGCTCGACTTCGGTCTCGCGAAAGGACAAGGCGGCGACATCTCGCGCGTGACTTCCGCGAGCATCTACGGCTACACGCCAAACTACGCGCCGCTCGAACAGATTCAGGGCCTCGGCACCGATCCGCGCAGCGATCTCTATTCGCTCGGCGCGACCATCTATCACTTGATGACGGGCGTGAAACCACCCGATGCGTTGACGCGCGCGGCGGCGTTGGTAAACGGCCAACCCGATCCGCTGACGCCTGCGAGTGTCGCGAACCCGGCAATCGTGCGCGATGTCGATGCAGTGCTGGCCAAAGCGATGGCCCAAAATCGCGAACAGCGTTACGCGACCGCGGCCGACATGCGCAAAGCGCTCCATGAAACGGAACAGGCGTCAACGGTCGTGAATCGCGGTGAAGCGCAAACAGTGCTGTTTCCGTCACCCGCGAAAACCGTCCCGACCCCGACGCAAACTGCCGCGCGCAACGAGACTGTCAGAACCGGCGAAACTACAGTCGTGCGGCCGATTCAAAATCGTCCCGGCTTGCGCGTGTTACCCTGGGCGTTGTCGCTAGCGGGATTGCTGGTGCTCGCGTGCGGTGTGTTTGCCTTCTTCGCTCTGCAAAAAAGAAACAACAACACGGTCCAGGTTACAGCGACGCCGACACCGGTCGAGAGTAAGCCGGTAAGTTCGCCCAACGCTGAACCGTCAGAAACAGAAACTCCCGAACCCGCCGACGAAGGCGACACCTCCACCGCAAAGCCGTCGCCTAAAAAACAGGATCGTGCTGCAAAGGATCAGGAAACTGCCCGCGAAGAACAGCGCGCGCGTGACGAAGAGCAGCGTGCACGCGAAGACGAACGACGACAGCGTGAAGAAGAGCGAAAGAACCGCCGAGCGCAAGAGCCGCGCGTCGTGGTCGACCCGGAACACATGGAACCGCCCGACGTGCCGATACC
>DASXXL010000382.1:0-2547 GCA_036503085.1 Pyrinomonadaceae bacterium
TAATATGCGTTCGTAAGTCGCTGGTTTACGTCGTTCATCGTGCTCCGGCTGTAGACCATCGATCGAAACCGTCAGCATCAAACCTTTGATCTTGGACCAGGCGATCGGAATCGGGCGTACGGCGCTCGTGACGAGTTGCACGGCGACTCCCATCTCGCTTAGACGCGGCAGCAGCACATCCAGTTCACGAAACCTGACTAACGGCTCACCACCAACTATGGAAACATGCAACGCGCGATAGCGGCGCACGAGCGCGACAACGCCTTCGACGAGATCTGTTCCCTTGCGATCGGCGAGCGAGCGTAATGGGCCAACCGCGCCGAGATGTTCCGGTTCGTACGCATAACAACCCGGACAGCGCAGGGGACATTCGCGCGTAATCTCGATAGACAGAGAGGGGTAATACCCGGTAAGAATGCGACCCCAAGCCTTGAAGACGTCCGCCTTATCCATTGGCCCTCCGCCTTTGCAACTTATACGCGAATTGTGTTTTTTGGGCCACGGATTATGCGGGTTTTAGTCGCGCGATAGTGGCGCCAAGTCCGCCGGCTTCGGGTGGCGCATCGGTCCAGTCGAACACGAAGTCCGTGCGCGCCAGAATCGACCGCACCGTCTCACGCTGCACGCCGATGCCTTTGCCGTGAATGATGCGCACCGCTTTGAAGCCCTTCTCGCGCGCGAGCAGCAGATACTCCTCCACCACTCGCTTCACGTCACGCGGCGGAA
Source organism: Pyrinomonadaceae bacterium (assembly GCA_036503085.1). Taxonomy (GTDB): domain Bacteria; phylum Acidobacteriota; class Blastocatellia; order Pyrinomonadales; family Pyrinomonadaceae; genus PSRF01. The sequence goes on from DASXXL010000382.1 coordinate 727, forward strand.
TCGTGTGTAGATCGAACACGTCTGTGATCTCGATCTCTACCGGTTCGGGAAAAGGATCGTCGGCGTCAAAGTCGTTCATAAACAACACTCCGATTGCGTGATTTGACACCCTTCCGACCGGCTTGTAAACTCGCGCTTCTTCAAAATCAACAACTTAATCGAGGGAAATCATCTGTATGGGTGCGCGAAAAAAGATCACCGTTGTCGGCGCGGGAAACGTCGGCGCAACCGCCGCTCACTGGCTGGCTGCTAAGGAACTAGGCGACGTCGTGCTCGTCGACATCGTCGAAGGAGTGCCGCAGGGAAAGGCTTTGGACTTGGCCCAGGCCGCGCCAATCGAAGGCTTCGACGTTCGTATGATCGGCGCTAACAACTACGATCAGACCGACAACTCCGACGTCGTGATCATCACCGCCGGCCTCGCCCGCAAACCGGGCATGAGCCGCGACGATCTGCTGAAGACCAACGCCGATATCGTTTCGAAAGTCGTGGATGAAGTGGTCAGACGCTCGCCCAACACGATTCTGATCATCGTCTCAAATCCGCTCGACGCGATGTGCCAGGTCGCGCTTCGTCGGTCCGGTTTTCCGAAGCATCGCGTGATTGGCATGGCCGGCGTGCTCGACTCCGCACGTATGCGTTGTTTCCTGGCCGAAGCGCTCGACGTGTCGGTCGAGAACGTGACGGCGTTCGTACTCGGCGGACACGGCGACACGATGGTGCCGTTGCCACGCTTCTCAACCTGCGCGGGCATTCCGATCACGGAGTTGTTGCCGAAGGACCAGATCGACGCGATCGTGAAACGCACTGCAGGCGGCGGCGCGGAGATCGTTAGCTTGTTGAAGACTGGTTCCGCTTACTACGCGCCGTCGTCGGCCGCAGTCGAGATGACGGAGTCCATCCTGAAAGACAAGAAGAAGATTTTGCCGTGCGCTGCTTACCTGGAAGGCGAGTATGGGATCAACGGGCTCTACGTTGGGGTGCCGTGCAAACTCGGCGCGCGCGGACTGGAGCAGATAGTCGAGATCAACCTCACGGCCGAAGAGCGCATTGCGTTACACAAGAGCGCGTCGGCGGTGCAGGAGTTGGTTGACGTTATCGGGATCTAGCTTGCGCGAGGCTGGAACATATAAGTTCCAGCGCAAATTACGAAGAACCGGCAGCGGCTGAGGACGCCTGTTCAGGCTGGGAAGTTTCTTCTTTCTTTCCTTCCGCCTCTTCAAAGGTGGAGGTAACTCTTCTCTCGAAGTCCTCGATCAACTGACGCAGAACCTGATCCTCGCCTGCCGAGATCTTTAGCAATTCTGAGACATTAGTTTCCGTAAGAACTTTACTCATCTGATCTCTCTTTGAATAATCTGACTAAGGACGGCACAAAATGGTTGCATTGTTTTGGCGACCTCATTTTGTACCTCATCAGAGCCGAATTCCTGATTCGACTCGATGTTAACAATCCCAATAACAGAACCCTTACCGATGACTGTCAGGCACGCGAAACTTTTGAAACCCTTGCCGCTAAAGTACTGCTTCATTTCGCCTCGAATATTCTTAGGGACACGCCGAGCGAAGTCAAGCTTTTTCGTATTTACTACCGTCTCGCTTGACCTCAGAAAGGCCTCCGGTGCGCCAGGAAGCGTCCAATCAGTCCAGTCGGGCTTAAGAATCGGATTCTCCACAGGGAGTGTGATGCGCTCCTCGCCCTTATCGTAAGCATATTCCGTTAGGGCAAGCAGATGCCCATACCTATTCTGGTCGCCAAAGGCGAACTTTAAATGCCTCTTTTGTTCCGCCGTGGCCTCATTGAAAGGTACAGCGATCATT
>DASXXL010000383.1:0-11955 GCA_036503085.1 Pyrinomonadaceae bacterium
AATGCCGTAGGGCGAGAGGAACTCGTTCTCATCGAGCATGAGTCGCAACACACTGCGCAACTGCTCCTGGCTCACGATTGAGAGCAAACGCCGTTCGGCGTTTCCCGGCGTGCGCATACACGCGACATTCGCGATCAGGTCGGGCCGGTTTTGAATAAACCATTCCATGCGCCGCTTGAAATCCGGCAGCGAATCGAGCAGCTCAGGTTCGAGTGTCTCGACCGCAAACAACGGAATCAACCCGACCATCGAGCGGACCTTCATCGAAAACGGTTTGCCGGCGGGCAAGTGCAGCACGTCATAGAAGAAGCCGTCCTGCTCGTCCCACAATCTGATCTCATCGTCGCCGCGGTTGTTCATCGCGTGCGCGATGTAGAGGAAGTGCTCCCAAAACTTGCTGGCGACGTCTTCGTAGGAGGGATCTTCTTTCGCGAGCTCCATCGCGATCGCCAGTAGGTTCAGCGCGTACATCGCCATCCAACTGGTCCCATCGGATTGGGCGATGTGGCCGCCGGTCGGCAGTGGCGCGCTGCGATCGAAGACGCCGATGTTGTCGAGACCAAGAAAGCCGCCTTGAAAGATATTCATCCCGTCCGCATCTTTGCGATTGACCCACCACGTGAAATTCAAGAGCAGCTTCTGAAAGACGCGCTTGAGAAAGACAGTGTCGCCGACTCCACGTCGCTTCTTCTCGATCTTGTAAACACGCCAAGCGGCCCACGCGTGAACAGGCGGATTCACATCGCCAAAGGCCCATTCGTACGCGGGTAGCTGGCCGTTCGGGTGCATGTACCATTCGCGCAGCATCAGGATAAGCTGGTCCTTCGCGAACTCCGAATCAACGAGCGCCAGCGGCACGCAATGAAACGCGAGATCCCACGCCGCATACCACGGATACTCCCACTTGTCCGGCATCGAAATGACGTCGGCGTTGTGAAGATGCGTCCACTCATGATTTCGACCACGCACACGTTCAGTCGGAGGCTTCGGTGTGTCCGGATCGCCATCCAGCCACTGCTCGATCACGTAGTGATAGAACTGTTTGGACCAGAGCATGCCGGCGAACGCCTGGCGCATCACCAGCCGTGCGTCATGCGAAAGATGTTTGGGAATGACAGTCTGGTAAAACTCGTCGGCTTCGTGCAGTCGATCGGCGAAGGTTTTGTCGAACTCTGCAAAAGCCTCGCGTTTGTCGAGCTGATGGTTTGTTAAGCGCAAACGAGTGGTTGCGGTGGCGCCGGGCGCGATTGTCAACTTGTAGTTCGCGGCCGCTTTCGTTCCTTGCTGCTCGGGATTGACCGCCTGCTGGTTGCCGTGAACGATGTAGTCGTTGATGCCATCTTTGGCGTAGTGCGAACCGTTTGTGAAGTTGAAAAGGCGCTGCGTGTTGGTCTCGTTTTCGGTAAAGAGCAACTCGGGATCGTCGTCGCAGTACAGCCAACGTTTGCCAAGCTCAGGGTCCTGAAGTTCGATCGTTCCTTCACTCGTGCTGCGCAATGATGGCTTGGCAATTCCGTTCTGATGCCACGACCAGGTATTGCGGAACCAGATTGTCGGCAGCAAGTTCAGCGCGGCTTCGTTTGGACCACGGTTAGTGACGCTGATACGGATCAGAATGTCCTCGACATCTGTTTTCGCATATTCCACCACGACGTCGAAGTAGCGATCGTCGTTGAAGATACCTGTATCGATCAGCTCAAACTCCGGCGCGAGCTTTCCTCGCTCGCGATTCTCATTAACTAACTGGCCGTAAGGAAACTCCGCCTGCGGATACTTGTACAGATATTTCATGTACGAGTGAGTGGGAGTCGAGTCGAGATAAAAATAGTATTCCTTGACGTCTTCGCCGTGGTTTCCTTCATTGCCTGTCAAGCCAAAGAGGCGTTCTTTCAAAATCGGATCGCGGCCGTTCCAGAGCGCGACGGCGAAACAGATCTTTTGATGACGATCGGAAATGCCGGCGATGCCGTCTTCGTTCCAGCGATAGGCGCGCGAGCGCGCGTGATCGTGCGGGAAGTAATCCCAGGCCGTGCCGTAAGGACTGTAGTCCTCGCGCACCGTGCCCCACGCGCGTTCACTGAGATATGGTCCCCAACGCTTCCAGTGCTGCGTGCGTTTTCGTGATTCTTCGAGGCGCTGGTTTTCGGCGTTCATGGTCTACTCCGCCTCGCGCATTTCGGTCCGCCCGCAGCCGGGGCAGGTGTGGACTTCCTGTAGCGTCGGGATTTCGCCGCGGTGATCGAGCTTCATCGCGTGATGATTCATTTCGCTGTCGCAGTCGAGACAAATTATTTTTGGTCTATTCATGGGGAAGACTCTTGATGTGTTTTCGAAAGTACTCTTTCCAACTCTCGGGAAGTGCTTCGGTCGCGATCGCGCGTCGCATCAAAGCGACGTTTTCCCGCTCGCTGCTATATAGTCGCGTGACGTCGACAACCCTTACGCCGTTCGCGTTTTTCTCGAGCAGTTGGAACTCATCGCCCGCGCCGACTTCACCTTCTTTCATCACTGACAAATAGAACCCGGATCGTTCGCTGGCGAGGAACCGCTTAATAATGTCCGCGCGTCCAAAACGAATCCCGAGTTTGTAACAGGGCATTCGTGGTTGTGTGACCATTACCTCGGCCGTGCCGACGCGAAACTGGTCGCCGATATTGACTTCAGTTTCGAACAGGCCGGTGGTGGTTAGGTTTTCGCCGAACATGCCCCACGGAAGGTCCATATCCGGCAGCTCACGTTTCCAGAATTCGTAATGTTCAGACGGATAAACATAAACAGCCTTGAATGGTCCACCATGCACAGATAAATCGGACTGTCGATCGCCATCGAGATTCAAGGCCCGCATCATCACTCGGCCGGCGACGGGTTCTTTGAAGATGCCGGTCGATACTGGTTCGCCGTTCCGCAGCACGAGCCGCGGTAGCCCTACGTTGAGCGAGATAATTTTCATGGAAAGCCCCTAGATGGAAATGGTTTCTCGGCCCAATCGTAATACTTTGCTCATCCAGATCAACTCGCCGAGAAATTTGTCGAGACGCTTTTCATGAGTCGCGCGATCCTTGATGTTGCCGGCGTCGTCGAAGAGTGTTGGTGCGCCTGAGAAGTTGCCGTCCCAAAAGATCGTGACGAGCCCAAGCTCTCGCATCACAGGCAATAGGCTTTGAATTACGCGCGTGCCACCGAAGCCGCCCGCTGACACGCCGCAGATACCGACCGCTTTGTGAATGTATTCCTTCAGATTGGAATCGAGGACGTGTTTGAGCATGCCGGGATAGGCGTGGTTGTATTCGGGCACGACCAGGACCAAACCATCCGCACGCTCGCAGGTCGCAGAGAACCCGTCGTGTTTGATCTGCTCTCCCGCATCGCTCGCCGAAAGATTCAGTTCGCCGATGTCGATTAACTGCGTTTCGACGCCTTCACGTTGTTTGACCTGCTCGAAAACAAACTTCGCGACGTTTTCGCTCACGCGGCCTTTGCGCACAGTGCCGAGAATGACGGGGATGGAGAGTGGTCGAGTGTTCATCGGATTATTTTTCGATTAACGCCATGACATGGCCGTCAGGATCTCGCGCCAACAATCCTTTGCTGAAACCAAGACTCTTATCGTTCAGAGACACGACGCCCGGCGAAATGAAGCGCGAGTTGTCCGCGAGCAGGCGTTCCGCAAACGCGCCGGCAGTGTTGACGATCAGCGTGGTTTGCCAGTGAAACAGATCCGACGCGCGCGCATCGGCAGGCGCGGGCCGCCCGTCGCGCGGCGCAAGGTACTCGAGAAACTCGATGCCCGGCCCCCCGCTGCCGGTCCGAAGACTCGTGATGCGTAACCTTGCGCCGAAGACGTTGTTGAGATGTTCCTGCTCGGTGCCGTAGTTCTCGCTCGTGCCGGCGATGTGCAGGCCGAGCGCGTTTCGATAAAACTTCAGGCTCGCTTCCGTATCACTGACGACGATCGCCGTATGATCGATCCCGAGAAACAGTTTGTCCTTCCGCTGCCACTTCTGATCGCCCTTGCCTGCGGGAAATTGCAGAATCTCGAGCCAGTGTTTGTCCGGATCGCGAAAGTAGAAAGCTTTGATGCCGCCGGCGTTTTTGTTCCAATCCGGCAACCGCTGTGGACCAGTCGAGGCGTGTTCGACTTTGTTCTGGCGCAATAAAGCGTAAGCTTTGTCCATGTCGCTGGTGATGATGGCGATGTGTTGAAACCAGCGATCGTTGCTGCGCGAATCGACCGGAACCGGCCGGCCTTTTGGCGCCAGATACTCCGTCAACTCGATGAACTCATCGCCAAGCTGCATTCGCACGACGCGCATGCGCAGGCCAAAGACGCCTTCTAAACGTTCGTAATCCTCGCCAGTCACTTCGACATCGGAGATTTTCTCAAACGACAGCACTCGCGAATAAAAATCGACCGAGGCGTCCATGTCCGAAACTGTCATGCCGATTGGTCCGACCTGTTTGACGAGGGGGACAACCGCGGGATCGTCGCCGGCGAGTCGGAGGAGGGGGACGCGCGTATTACTCAGAACACGCGCGTCCATCGGCAGGTGCGTCAATAGAATTTGCGCCGTCGTCGTCTGAACGAAGACGCTCAGCACAAGCAGTAAACCGAGAAGTGCGACCTTGATCCGCTTCATTTCATTCGCTCCATCAGGTGATCGCCGACGCGCAACGCGTTCGCCATGATCGTCAGCGCCGGATTCACGGCGCCGCTCGACGGAAAGAAGCTCGCATCAACGACGTAAAGATTGTCGAGCTCGTGGGCTTTGCAGTTACGATCGAGCGCAGATGTCTTGGGATCGTCGCCGAAACGCACGGTGCCGTTCTGGTGCGCCACCGCCGCGAGCGGCAGCCGCTGGCCCAAATAAAGGTTCCGCGCGAACAAACCCTGGTGACAGTCGTGCCCGTGAATGTCGCAGTTCGTTTGCTTCATCGCCTTCTGCAACTGCGCCTTGAGACGATCGTGACCTTCGACGTTGTTGAGCTTGTAACTGACGCGGATCTCGCCATCGCGATCGACCGTTACGCGATTGTCGGCGTTGGGCAAGTCTTCGGAAGTCAGCCAGAAATCCAGCGAGTGTTTGGCCATCAGGTCGAGCGTCCATCCCGGAGCTATCGCCGGTGCGCCGGCTTTCAAAGTGTCGGCGTCGAGCTTGCCGACAAACGAGATGTGGCCCATCGGATAATCCCAATCCCGTGAACCGAAATAGAAATCATTGATGGCGAGTGTCTTTTGAAAGATGGTGGGATTAGGACATTTGGACAGCGCCATTAACACCGAATTGATGTGGCCCATGTAATGACGACCGACAACGTCGGAACCATTGGCGAGCCCGTTTGGATGGCTGTTGTTCGCGGAGCGCAACAGCAGCGCAGCCGAATTGACGGCGCCGCACGAGACGACAACGATGTCTCCTGAATATTCCTCGCGCACGCCATTGCGATCGACGATCACCTTGCTGACTTCGCGGGCGTTGCCATTCGTCTCCAGACGCATGACTTTGGCGTTCGTGATCAGGGAGACATTCTGGTGTTCGAGTGCGGGGTCAACACAGATCGTTTGCGCATCAGACTTCGCGCCAATCAAACACGGATGACCGTCGCACGTATTGCAGCGTATGCAGAGACTCTTGCGCGCGTTCTTTTCGTCGATTCGAATCCCCAACGGCACGTGAAAAGGCTTGAGCCCCGCCCGTTCGAGATCGTCGTGTAGATGTTGAATGCGTTGCTCGTGACTGACGGCCGGATACTTGTAAGGCGCGCTGGACCACGGCTCCGTTGGATCCTCTCCGCGGTTGCCGTGCACCTGGTAGAGATGCTCGGCCTTCGTGTAATAAGGCTCCAGCTCGTCGTAACTGATGGGCCACGCCGGAGAGATTCCGCCGTGATGCCGCATCTCACCGAAGTCTTCTTTTCGCAGACGAAAGAGCGCAGCGCCGTAAAACTTCGTGTTACCGCCAACGAAATAATTCGTGTGCGGGTGCAGCTCCTCGCCTTCGCTGTCGCGCCACGCCTCTTTGGTGTTGTATTTCGCTTCGAGGTTTACGGCGCGCGTGCTCCAGTTGTCCTTCTCGCGCGGAACATAGTCGCCGCGTTCGAGGATCAGAACCTTCTTGCCAGAGGGCGCGAGTTTCCAGGCCAGCGTGCCGCCGCCCGCGCCCGAGCCGATGATGATTACGTCGTAGTGATTGTTGCTGGTCATGATCACACACTCCGTTGGTGGAGTTACTGCACGTTCATCGATTGCAGTGCCGAGTTCAACGGCGCGGTGCCGAAGTTCACACTGAAACGCTTGCACCAGATCGTTACCGCGCGATACTTGGCCAAATCCGCATTCGCCGGCAGCTCGTAGTTCTGGTCGCCGATATTTCCCTTCATCGATCCAAGATCGACGACTTCAGCTTTCGTCACCGTGTCGTTGTCTTTGGCGTCCACCGCGGCGACGAGATAGACGTGAACGTCGGGGCCATTAGAGGTTTGGAAGTTGGTTAGTCGCAGCGTTTTCTTGTCGGCAAGCTGAAACACCGTGGCGATGCCTTTGGTCTCGTGTGCGCCGCTGTGGAACTGACCCGAGGCGAGTTGATTAGTCGCCGCTGAGGCAGTCGGAAACTGTTCGTTTACTCTTTGATTGATGAAAATCCGCTCGGGCCGGAATGCATACCACGCGCCGGCGCCAGCGACGATAAGGACCAGTAAAGTCATCTTCCATCTGTTCGACATTATTCAGATTCTCCTCTTCAGATTTCGCAACCAACTGTTGGTCGCGCCTGCGGAAAAATCCTTACACCAGAAATTTCAAGCGGCGGCTGCGCGGCGGGAAAACCAGTTGGCCTCGAGGAGTTGTCGTAGTTTGGTGCGGCTGCGATGAAGCAGCACCCAGAGGTTGTTTGGGGAAACGCTTAGGATGCCGCTGACGCCGACGAGCAGGCTGCGGGTTTCAGGAACGTTGGCCCGTCGTTGGAGGATTTTTCGAACTACTTCGTCGATGTTACTCACGGTCGCACGCCCGCGACGTTCAGACGAATGCGATACAAACCAGAGCGAGCGCAGAGGTACAACGTTTTGCCGTCTGCATCGCCCCAGGCCATGTTATGAACGTGACGCGGCGTGACGATCGTCCCGAGATGTTTGCCCGCGGGTGAGATCACCCACAAACCACCCGGACCAGACACATAAAGGTTGCCGTTCCAATCGACTTTGATTCCGTCGAGACCGTCTTCACCCGGTGCATTCGTGAAGTCGAAAAACAGTTTTCCATTTTTCAGGGTTCCGTCGGGCTGCACTTCGTAACGCATGAGCGCTTTGTGCCTGTCTCCAATTTCGCTCGCCGGTTCATCTTCTTTGCGCAGCTCTTGCCCGGTTAAGGAACGTGGCCAGTTGCCGACGTAAAGATATTTTTCATCCGGCGACAACGCGATTCCGTTTGGTCCCGTGAAGTCTTTGCTAACGAGACGCAACTCACCCTTGTGAATCGAATAGACACCGCTGAACCCAAGCTGCTTGCGCGGATCGTTGAAGAACTTCGGAAACCCAAACGGCGGATCGGTAAAGAAGAGCGTGCCGTCCGATCGATAGACGAGATCGTTCGGACTATTCAGTCGCTTGCCTTGATAATTGTCCGCTAATACCGTCTGCGATCCGTCGTTTTCGTCACGCACAACGCGACGATTGCCATGCTGGTTGATCGTCAAACGTCCCTGCGGATCGAGCGTTAAGCCATTAGATCCGGGCTGGCCATACTCCGCGACGTCCGCGCCCGCATAGCCGCTGGGAGTGCGAAACACTTCGAGCTTTCCGTCTTGCGTGCCATCCGGCATGTACTTGTAAATCGTGTTTGCGTTCGGATCGCTGAAGAGTAAGTAGCCGCCCTCTTTATTGACCCAGATCGGTCCTTCAGTGAATTTGAATCCCTCGGCGAGTTTGAAGACTTTCGGATTTGGCCCAACGATTTCATCCATCGCCGCATCGTTGCGCACGACTTCCACGTTCACTTCGCTCGGTGTCAGTGCGACCGGGCCAGCCGCAGACTTGTAGAAGGCGAGCTTCGCGTAACGGACGTAGATAAAGTTTGTCGGTGGATTCGACAGTGGACCATTGACGCCGAAAATCGCGAGCTGGATCTGTTGCCCCGGTTTGACGTCGCGGCCGATTACTAAATGGTTCTCCGCGTTCCAGCCGGCCACTATCGATCCGCCGGATTGGCCCAACGCCCGCGACAGTTCGCCGTCGACCCAAATCTCGGCATAGTCATCGAGCGAAGTCTCAAACACGACGAGCGATCCGGTCGGATCGAAATCACTGATGCGATCCGGCACCGTCAGTCTGAGGCGATACCAATTGAACCCCAGGCGGCCGTTGCCGCGTCGCTGGTCCAAAGTTGTCGGGCTGATAACTTCCCACTTCGAATCATCGAAGTCGGCGCCCCCGGCATGTGGTGTGTAATCGTAGGTTTTTATTGGTGCGCCCGTCGGCTGCTTGTCTGGTCCAGGTCCGCGGAAATCAGCTTCGACGATCTTCGTATCGCTATAGCGCCACTCGCCTTTCACAAGCGCGACGCCGCGAGTTGAAGCCAAATCGATCGTCGCTGCCGGCTTGCCGTTCGGAACGTCGGCCGATGTTTTGGCAAGCGCCGCTGCCGGGGTCAGGTTAGACGAGACACCAACATAAACGACTCCCAGCAGCAGTATCAGACCGGCGCCTCTGAATAGCGCTATGCTTCCGCGCGGATTCATTGGCTGCCTCCTTTCATCGTCGCCAACACGCTATCCGCCCCGGTCTTTGCGATGTCTTCATCTTCCTGCGGAGAGTTTCCACTGACACCAACGGCTCCGATGACCTTGCCATCGAGGATGATTGGGACACCGCCTTTCAATGCGACCGCACCGGGAAGCGCGAGAGCTGCAATGCGACCGTTCTTTACCTGATCTTCAAACACTCCGCTTGGGCGACGAAAGATTGCCGCCGTTCGCGCTTTCGCGATTCCCACATCTACGCTCGCGACCTGCGCATCATCGAGGCGCTCCAACACGAGCAGGTAGCCGCCGTCATCAACAACGGCAATTACGACGGTCGCGCCGCGCCTCTTAGCCTCGGCTTCTGTGGCAGCCGCGATCTTCTTCGCGGCCTCAAGAGTCAAAACTTGCTTAGTCGGAAGTTGTGTTTGCATGGTGGTTTGAGCGTTTACGAAGAGCGACGCGCTCAAGAGAATCAAAGCTGTTAGTACGAACTTGAAATGGCGGTTCATGAGTTACATGCCTCCTTCAGGTGTGATAGTGACGCGGAAGAACTGCGAGTTTCGTCCCACCCAGCGTTGATCGCTCACGCGGCGCACTACGCCATGCTCGTCATCGCCCGTGTTCGGTCCTTTTTGTCGTGGTCCCTGGTTTGGACCAATACCGATCTCTTCGTCTTTCTCGGTGCCGGCGTCCCACAAGTAGAATTGGTCCGTGACGTCACCACCCATCGGATTTCCCTTGCCGTCGAACAACACGATCCCACCTGGTCCAGGCGCGTAAAACCAATCGTTTGATTGCCCAAACATCTGCGTCATGAACAGCTTCATTCCCGCCACGGCGGTAACAGTGAACTCGTATGAATCGCCAGGCCGGATAGGGCCAGCGGTCATCGCGCCAACGGGTGTGTTGAAGACGCCGTGCAGGTTCGAGCTGTGGTGCATGGCCATGAGCGACGCGACTAATCCCGACGGGTCGCCGTCTTCGGCCTGCATCTCGAGGCCGTTCTTCCGCGCGGGTTTTTCTTCAGTAAAGATGGCGGCATTCTTCTCGCTTAAAACAAACATGCCGGGTGACAACGCAAACGGAAACTTCTGTCCGTTGGAAGCAGTCATGCCTTCCGGGTTGGAAATGTTTTCGATGCGAACTGTGAATTTGGTTGCTTCGACTTTGCGCGTGGCGGTTGCGACCGTGTACTGGGCCAGGTAGCAAGCGGCCAGTAGCGCCAGAGGGATTACAAGCTTTTTACGTTTCATGATCTCGGTTCTCCTTTATTGGTTACGTTGAAAGTTGCAGCGAAAGATGCAACGGTGATGGTTGGCGTGGTGCAGTTTCGCGCAGACGACTGCGCGCCCCATGTTGAGTCGTTGAAAAACTTCGGCCGCCAGCAACATTCCCACCGGCGGCGCGACGAAATAGATCCAGAGAGACATCCAAACTTCTGCGCCAACCGCGGAACTCAACGTCCGCGCCGGATTCATACTCATGCCGGAGATTGGCGCTTCGATCGTGATGTAAGTGGCGACGAGAGCGCCCGCGAACATTCCCGTCCAGCGCGCTAACCGTTTCGTGTTAGAGACGGTGAGCACCACCATCATCAGCACGAAAGAGATGATGATCTCGGCGCAGAACGCCACAAGTGGTCCATTCCGGCCGGGAAGTGTCACGGCATAATTGACTGACTGATGCGCGACCAACGTGCGAAACGTTAGTGATGCGACGATCACGCCGGTGATACCACCAGCGAATTGAAACAGTGTGTAGAAGGCTGCATCACTCGCTTCGATTTTTCCGAGCCGAAAAAATGTCCACGTCACTGAAGGATTGAAATGCGCTCCCGATCGCTGGCCCAACGGTGAAAAGATGATTGCTATTGCGGTCGAGCCCATCGCTGTTCCCATGAGCAATCGTCGCCACACGCCGTCGTGAATTGTTTGTGCTAACGGCGATGACGGGTGATAAAGCAGGACCGTGAAGGCGCAGGCGGAAAACATGAACACTCCGAGCTCGACTGCTTCCATCAGGTATTCGGGCCAATGTTTTTTCAGTGCGTTGCTCATCCTGCAAGGTAGTCGCAGGTGATGGGCATTCCTTACAGCGAGGTTTCGGAGTCGCGTAGAAGTTGTCGGAGGAATTTGATCTGTTGGAGGTAACGCGCGCACCAGACGCAAACGGCGAGATGCAATCTGAGTTGCAACCACTCTGAGATGGTGAGCCGACGGTCCATCGATTCGGACATCAATGGGACCATCTTGCGGCACGGTTGCAGCGAGCGCAGCAGCCAGCGTCTGAATACTTTTCTGATTGTGAGAAACGCTTTCAAATTTTCCTTTTCATTCGATCACCAGCACCGAATTCAAGCCGCCATAACTGTTGAGAGCTTTCATGCCGTTGTTCGGATCCTCGAGCCAGCGCCGGCCGTTGATGATGAACTTGTATTCAAAACGCCCGGCTTGTGGAACGGCGATCTCAGTGAACCAAAGTCCGGAATCGTTTCGTTTGAGCGGCGTGGCGATGTGGCTCCATTCGTTGAAGTCACCCGCGACTGAAACGCTGTGCGCGTTATCGTCGTGAAAGATAAACATCAAGCGCCCATTCTCGACTCGCGGAGGCTTACAACCGACAACGTTCAAGGCGTGGTTTTCGGTTTTTGCGAGTTCCACGGCGCGCCTGGCGTTTACAACGCCGTAGCCCTGCCGAATCACAGGCTCGCTCAAGATGCGATCGGCTGTAGAACCAGAATGTTCTTGATCGCGCCGGGTGTTAACCGCGGATTCGCTTCGATCATTTGTGCGACCACCGAGGCAACAATCGGAGCGGCGAACGATGTGCCGTCAACGTGCTGATAGTGCGCCGCTACGATCTTCTCTTGCTGCAAAGCAGCTTCGACGAACGCGCCATTTTCTGGTTCGTAGGCCGCAGCCGCACGCGACAATGCTTCGGCGCGTTCATAGAATTCCGTTCCTGGCAGGATCGGCGCAGCGACCCACATCGCGGGCGCAACGATCTCCGGCTTCACTGTGCCGTCCGCCGTCACGCCAAAGTTTGAGTGATAGAGATCGCGTTGGTTCAGTTGGTTGTGATCCGTGTACCCGCCGACCGTAATCACTGACGGCGAGTTCGCGGGGGGAATGGAATGACACAGTCACGCCTTTACCTGTGTATTCCGGATCTGCATTTAGCCGCACAGACGTCGGAATGACGCCAAACCGATTCGGCGAAT
>DASXXL010000384.1:0-1597 GCA_036503085.1 Pyrinomonadaceae bacterium
TAGAAAAAGAACCGCGCGGCGTAGAACGCAAGCAGCAGACTCACAAAGCCACCCGAAAAAGTAAACGCGCGCTCGAGCGGCTGACTCGTGCGCTGCAGCAGCGCGCGCAAGACCACGACACCACACTTCCAACCGTCATGTTGATAGAGCGGCAGAATGTTTCCGGCGGCGAGCAGAAGGTTGAACCAGCCAAACATCGTGCCCTGAGTCAGCACCCCAATGGCCAGATTGAAAATTACGCCGCCGAGATGCACGAGGAGTTGAGCGCCGATCGATCGTTGCTTCAAGACTGTGCCATCGAGCATTACAAACGAACCGGCGGGAACCAGCCCGAAACTCACCCTGAAGCTGCCCAGGCGAATGATCGCCAGCTTACGGCCCATGCCGAGTCCCAACTCAGAAGCGGGAACGCGGCAGAGCCGAGCGGCAGCGAGATGTCCCAACTCATGCACGAGCGTGGCGAGAGCGGTAAAAAAGATGACGGAGATTATCGGGAGCATGGAGAGACAGCGGCTCGAGGCTGAGAGACGGGGGCGGCGAGAAGGCGGCCGCCGTTCTCAATGACAATCGTCGTGCCAGTTTTTAGGTGAGGATTTTTCGCGAGAATCGGAAACGATCAGTTCGCAAGTGACGGAAAGTGTGAGGCGTCAACCGCCAAAAACTGTCTCACTCGTAACGCAACGCAATCAGCGGATCAACTTTCGTCGCCCGCCGCGCGGGTATGTAGCTCGCAATCGTCGCGACCGAGATCAGCAACAACGAAATCAATGCAAACGTCGCCGGATCAGTCGCAGTGACGCCGAAGAGCAACGTCGACATGAGTCGCGTCAGCACAAACGCAGCGACGAGTCCGATCAATACGCCCGCAATCACGAGCTTGAGTCCGTAGCCAACGGCGAGCTTCAACACGGCGCTCGTCGTGGCGCCGAGCGCCATACGAATGCCGATCTCGTGCGTCCGTTGGGCCACCGAATAACTCATTACACCGTAAATGCCGACTGCCGCGAGCAGCAATGCAACGCCGGCAAACACGCCGAGCAACAACATGCTGAAGCGTTGGCGTGCGATCGAACCGGCGAGGATCTCGTCCATCGTGCGGATGTTCGACACCGGCTGGTCTTTGTCGACGTCCCAAACTGCCTTGCGTACGGTCGCGGCCATGCTCGCGGGATCGACGTCGGTTTTCACGACAAGATCTTCCGGCCAGAAAAAGTCCGCCTGCCGATAAGAGAGATACATCTGCGGCCGCGGTTCGCGGTTCAACTCAAACTGCCGCACGTCTTTCACCACGCCAACGACCTGAATCCAATCGGCGTCGGTTGTGACAGGCCCGACAGAAAGGCGTTTACCGACGGCTTCTTCACCCGGCCAATAGCGATGGGCCATCGTCTCGCTGATCACTACCGCGTTCGGACTGTTCTCGGTATCGTGATCGTTCAATTGCCTGCCCGCGAGCAACGGAATGCTCATCGTGTCGAAGTAACCGGGACTGACGATTCTCGTAACGACGATCAGTTCCTGTCCCGGCTGTGGCGCGGGTTTGCCTTCGAGCTGCACGCCCACCGAATTACCTTGTCGATATAGAGGCAGGTTCGTC
>DASXXL010000385.1:0-5982 GCA_036503085.1 Pyrinomonadaceae bacterium
AAGGGTTACCGCAGACTTGGGCCACAACGCGGGCGGGCACCATGGTGTGCCAACAGTGGGCGCAGCAGAGAAGATTTCCGCTTCAAACATCGACGAGCAGGCGAAGTTGTTGGATGGCCTCCCGCCTTTACCGCGACTTCCTTACACGCGACAAGAGGCAGACGCGATCCTCGCCCTCGCGCCTCCAACCGGTCGAAAGGCGGCGCTCGGTTTTGAAGCTAATCGGGCCGCGGCGATGAGCGACGACTTGATGAACTATCGCATCATCCATTTCGCCACTCATAGTTTTCTCGACAGCACGCACCCGGAGCTTTCAGGCATCGCGCTGTCGATGTTGGATCGCCAGGGAAGACCGCAGGAGGGCTTCTTGCGCGCGCATGAGATCTTCAACCTGAAGTTGGATTCTGAGTTGGTCGTGTTGAGCGGTTGTCGCACCGGGCTCGGCAAGGAAGTGAAGGGCGAGGGTCTCTATGGCATGACGCGTGGCTTCATGTACGCGGGGGCGAAGCGCGTCGTGGTGAGTTTATGGGACGTGCAGGACCAGGCGACAGCGCGGTTGATGTCAGATTTGTATCGCGGGATCCTCGGGCCGAAGCGACTCGCAGCCGGGGCGGCGCTGCGGGCGGCGCAGATCGCAAGCTGGCGTGATCCACGCTGGCACGCGCCGTATTACTGGGCGGCGTTCGTGCTCCAGGGCGAACCAAGGTAGCAGCCAGATTTCAGGGACGAAGGCGGATTAGTGGGCGGTGCCTTCCGGTCGCGCAAGCCTGACCGCGGACAGTAGGTCGTTCAATAGATCCGATAGAACTTTCTGCGGTTCGCCGGAATATCGGCGTGCTCCACCGGCGTTGGGCCACAGCACCACTCCACGCGCGTTGACTAACCGTGCCGACGCTTCGATCTGGCCGGCGCTGGTTTGTGTGACCACGATTTTAAGAGCCGCATCTGCGTCGTTCGCGTCGGTCGTTGCTGTTATCACGCCGCTTGAACTCAGGCTCTCCAGGAGGTTGCTGCGTAGTTCATCAAACTTCGTGTCGCCGCGGATTTCTATGTAGATCTTTTTTACTTCACGAAGCTTGATGTTAGCGACTACGGAGCCGCCGCGCGTTGCGTCAACTGCCCCTTCTTCGTCAGGTGTAGCGTTGCCGGCGGGCGCTTTTGCTGCGGTTGATTTGTTAACGCCACGTCGAGTGGGTTGAGTGATGGGCCCGGCTGGCTGGTTAATCTTATCGTTTGCCTGGGGATGGTTCTCAACAAACGGAGTGACCTGCGCAATGCTACTCGACGCTGGTCCCACTGTCGGTTTCGATCTCAGTCGCACATACGCCAGATAGCTCAGCACTGCCATAAACACGACGCTGACGACGACGAGCACATGTCGCGCCGGCAGTCCCGGCGCGATGCGTACTTCCTTCCACAGCCCGAGCCGTTGCCACCGCAGACGCACAGCTCTCAGCGGGTTCGTTTCCCGATACCCGAACTGGACCAGCAGCTCAGCTCTCCCATTCGCTTCGCTCTCTCTTCTCGTAATGCTGAGCGACAACTCCTGGCCGCCTTCCAATCGAATCGAAGAGACGATCGTCGCATCCGGTGCATCCTTCCCAAACGAAGTCAGCAGGTGCGTCGCAAGCAGCAACTCCCCGCGTGAATCCGTCGTCTTCACTTCAATAACTTCCACGTCCTCTTCGACACTGAACGAAATGCTCGACTGTTCCGCGGGATTCAACCGGCCTCGTTCGATCCCGTCAACGAAGATGCGCATCGCGCCGGCCGAACGGCGTCGTCGTCCCGCTTGTTCGTCGAGCACGTGATTGATCTCAGCAAGCTCTTCCGCACTCAAATCCGCGGGCGCGCTACGCGGCCGCGGGGGAGACTCATCGTCCGACTGGTCCATAAAGAAACGCGGCAACTCCATCCGCTCCTCGGGCGCGCTATAACCGAAAGCCGCGACCAATCTCTCAAAACACTTCGGGTGCAACACCGCGTGAATGCGGTTGACTTCCACTTCGTTTTCATCGGCGTTACGTCGCGATACCAGTGAGGCAATGACCGACTTCAGCGGATCGAAGTCACTCGGCACCGAGCACTGCGTGTCCCACGGCGTGAACACGCGCAGACACTCCCTGATGAGCGAACGTTGCTCGCTCGTGCCTGGTTGAGTCTCGAACCTCTCTTCACCACGCCGCTGGCGACAGACTCGGATCAACTCACCGAAGCGCTGATACATCTCGTGCATCAAAACGGCTTTACGCGAACGGTAGTAATAGTCGTCCTTGACCCGCTCGGGCTCGCCGATCACTGCGTTATAAATTTCCATAGTCTCAAGCGTGCTGTAGCTGTGTAGGAGGCGGCTGACGCCGAGCGTGACGTAGAAGGAATTTCTCTTCGTCGTGATTCTCACGAGGTGCTTGATGAAGTAGACGAGAAGATCTTCTTCGCTGGCTGGGTCGCCGACAGCGCGAACGCCGGGCGGTGCGAGTTGGGCGGCACGTTCCTTCTGGCGCTCATAAGATTCCGATTCGACGTAGAGCAGACGCTGAAGCAGGTGCAGATCGCTGAACAGGGCTTTGCTGCGGATGCCGTCGGTCCGGCGCGACTCGCCGCGCGAAAACCTTCCGACGGGGACGTAGTACAGCCGTTTGCTTTGCACCGCCAGCGCCACATTCAACTTGAGTGTGGCAGCAGTGACGATCCGGATCGCCACGTCTTTGTCCTGATGGAGAAAGTAGGCGAGACGGTAGGCCTTGTTCAGCACCTCTGCTGTAGATACTCTGTTCACCGCTGCGTTCCTGACCTCGAAGCGGACACCGGGCGCACATTTCAGCCTGGTTTCGGCCTCAAGCACCGTGGCATTTTCGGAATTTTAGAAGCCGAAACGCACTCTTCTCTGTGCCTCTGTGTCTCTGTGGTTAATAATTTCTTAGCGAAACCAACCACAGAGACACAGAGGCACAGAGAAATCAGTTCGCAACCGACTTTTAGGGCAAAGCCGTGTGGTAAGATGCACCACATATCTATAGCCCAGACCTCACTGATTTAGGAGAAACCCGAATGAAGAAGACGCTAGCTCTGCTGCTCGCTGCCGCTTTTCTGTGTGTGACGCCGTTCGCTCCGTTGTCGATCAAAAGCCAGACTGTGTCCGGGTCCGGCAAGTTTCAGACGGTCGCGAATCCAATTCCCAACCGCTATGTCGTCGTGTTGGCGACGACCGATCTTAGTCCGATCGCCAATCCGACACCCACACCGTCAAGATCAGCGACTTCCATGAGCCAAATGAGTTTGGCCGCCTCGACGACGTCTCTCGACTCGAGCTCGACGTCTGTTGCCACGGAGCCGGCGCCAGATCCGCAGGTGGTTGCGACAGCCACTGATCTGACGTCCACGTACGGCGGCACTTTCAGCAGCACCTGGGGCGTGGCGATCAAAGCCTTTCTCCTGAACGCGACCGAGTCGCAGGCGATTGCGATGAGCGGCGATTCGAAAGTCGCATTTGTCGTACAGGATGGCCCGGTCACGGTGGGGACCCCGGACACGGACCCGATCGTCATGAACATCGATCCGAATGCGGACCTGAACCCGCAGCCACACGCTTCGTGGGGACTCGACCGCATCGATCAGCGCGCTTTGCCGCTTGACGGTTTCTATGCGTATCAAAACGACGGCCTTGGCGTGAACGCTTATGTCATCGATACCGGCACTCTCACTACGCACTGGGAATTTAGCGGTCGCGCGTCGTCGATTTACGACGCGCTCGATCCCGAGGGCAGCGGCGTCGACTGCAACGGACACGGCTCGCACGTGGCGGGGATCATCGGCGGTCGCACGTTCGGCGTGGCTAAGAAGGTGCGCCTGTTTAGTGTTCGTGTAATGGACTGTCAGGGTACCGGAGCGTGGTCTGACGTGATCGACGGCGTCAACTTCGTGACGTGGCATCACGCGCAACCGGCCCAACAAGGCACGCCCGCAGTGGCGAACATGAGTCTTGCCGGCGGCACTAACAAGGCCGCCGACGCGGCAGTCAGGAATTCGATCAGAGCGGGAGTGACTTACGTCGTAGCAGCGGGTAATGGAAGCGCTGACGCGGCAGCTTATTCTCCCGCAGACGTTCTCGAGGCGATAACGGTCGGGGCTACCGATCGCTATGATTCTCGATCAGAGTTCTCCAACTACGGATCGACAGTTGATCTTTTTGCGCCCGGCGTCGGTATCACTTCGGCGTGGATCGGTAACGATCTGATGATCGTGACGGCGTCAGGCACGTCGATGGCCGCGCCGCACGTGGCGGGCGTCGTTGCGCTCTACCTGGAGAGCCATCGGACTGCATCGCCCGCGACAGTGCGTTCCGCGGTCGTCGGCAATGCAACCACCGGCGTCGTGAGTAACGCCGGTCAGGAATCTCCAAACCGGTTGTTGTTTTCGAATTACTGAACAGCTTTGCCCCAAACTCAATGAGCGCGCTCTTCTTTGTGTCTCTGTGTCTCTGTGGTTAATAAGTTCTTAGCGAAAACTAACCACAGAGACACAGAGGCACAGAGAAATCAGTTTGCAACCGAGTCTAAGGCAAGCACTACTGAACCGCTGATCAGGCGGCGATTGCTTGTATCGGTCGTCGCTCCAGCGAGCAGCTACACGCGGCGTGTGCTTCTCCCTTTGGTGGGAACATGTGATAGTACATGCCGATCATCATCGGTATGAAAACGATCGCGTTGTAGAAGAGATGTATCTCGACGCGAAACTTTGGCAGCAGCATCTGCAGGAAACTGACGGGCACCGGCGAGCCGAGCCAGTAGTGATGTGTCAGTGCCTGCCACAGCAACACTGCATGTTCGATGTGATGCCAGAACTGGATCACGAGCGCGATGGTCCACCATTTACGTGAGGTACCGGTGAAACCTTCTCGCAGTGTCCAGATGCCGATCAACATCACGAGCGCGTAACCGTAGTGCAGCACCTCTGAACTCACCAGCCACGGATAGAACAAACCAAGCACGCCGCCTGCGCGCGGCCGCGGCCAGCCCAGCACATAAATTTGATACGCCTGCGCGAGATGCTCGGCCCAGTGGCCCAGCACGACGACCATAAACAGATTGAGTGCGCGCCGGTGCCAAACGCTGTTCAGCTTCTGATAAATACTGATGCCGGCGACCGAGCCGCTCGGCGCTGTAGCTGCGGACATCGAGCTTTCCTTTGGCGAATGTTTGTCGGGAGGACGGGGACTATAAGACTTTTGTCTGCCGGAGTAGCGTGGCATTTTTGGTCGTCGTCAACAGCGTCGTCAGCATTCCAAGCAAAGCAGCTATCCAACCCGCCAGCGCCAAATAAATAAAGTAGCGCGGAATCACGAGCAATGGCGGGAAACCGATCGCGTTAGCTAGTTGGAAGGTGCAGACCGTGTACATGCCGAACGGGAAGACCATGCCCCAGTATTGCGGGTCGTATTTCAAGGGAAACCGTTTGTAAACATGACGCCAGAATCCCAGTGCTAACAGCAGCGGAATCCACCACGTGGCCGCGGCCCAAAAGAACAGAGTGAATCCTTTCAGAAACGGAACCACTTCACTCAGCAGCGGCCAACCGGGAGCGGCAATGATCAGTCGCGCACCGGCAAGAGTCGTGATCGCAACCGCGCCCATATTGATCCAATAGGGCGGTGTGAGCGAAGCGAGCGTGACGTTTACAAAGGTGAAGCGGTAGAAGATCAAAGTGATTAGCGGCAGATACAACATGCAGCCGAGCAGGAACATGCACAACGTGAAGAAAAGAATCGGCTCGCGGTAATCCGCCAGACGACTGACCAGCAACGTTCCGAGCACGGAGATCGATTGCGTCGCTACCACCGCCAGCAGCCAACCGCCGTTTAAGCCTGCTTCAATCGAAGGTTTGTTTTCGCGCACGGTCATAGCCGTGAAGAAGGAGTACATGATCAAGATCCAGAGACCGATGCCGGCGAACCACAGCACCAACGCCGGACGGAATTGATCG
>DASXXL010000386.1:0-3865 GCA_036503085.1 Pyrinomonadaceae bacterium
TCCTTGAGATGAGGTTTAAGGTGGACGCATTGTACTGTAGACTCACGCGATTATGAAACAATTAAATAGAACAACTGCTCTGCGCTCGCTGTTGCTGTTGTTCGTGCTGACGTGGTCCAGCGCGATCTCGGCGCAGCAGGATCGGAAAGTTGTCAGCTATGGTTTTGTGAGTCCGAACACGAGTCAGAACCTCAAACTTCAAGAAGCGATTCAGGGGATGAAGTCATCGGCGGAAAAACGACTGCGCAACGAAGCGATCAATCTGAGTTGCGTAGTGCGGACGAGGATCGAAGCGTTTCCCGCACTCGGTTCGTGGAAGGACGGCGCCGAGCATTCGCTGATGGTGCGCTTCACGAGCGATGAGGACACGCTGCGTTACGTTGTGTCGCGGCTGGGTCGCGACGCGCAGCAGAAGTACGTCATCTATTTTCATCCCGAACTCGGTGGACCAGTGGACCTCTATACTTTGCGCGTGCATTCGGACGCGCGGCGTTTGA
Source organism: Pyrinomonadaceae bacterium (assembly GCA_036503085.1). GTDB lineage: Bacteria > Acidobacteriota > Blastocatellia > Pyrinomonadales > Pyrinomonadaceae > PSRF01. The sequence goes on from DASXXL010000386.1 coordinate 498, forward strand.
CCGGGGTGTCGAGTTTGCTCGAGCAGGCGGGAATTCCGTTCAGCACAATCGTGCCGCTGAACGGAACGACTTCCATTTACATCATCGATCTCGACCGCGACCTGCGCGACAAGATCCTCGCGGCCGCGGGAATGCTGCACGCAAGTGTCAATTCCGTGCCGGGTAAAGCGAAACTCTTCGGCGATGACTCTCGCGACCGCGCAAAAACAGTCTTCGAACAAGACATCAAAAACTACGAAACCAAGAACCCGAATCTGCCGCCTACGTGCGACGCGCAAATACCTCAGCGCGCAGCGCAGCGAAAGTCCCGCTTGAACAGCACGCAAAGTAAACAACCATGAAGTCAACCACTCCTTGCATTTCCGCGAACGTCACCGAAGCGCTCGAACGCTTGCCCGGTCCCGAAGGCCAACGCTTCGCAACCGTGTTTCAGCACGGCAGCCTGCTGGTTGAGATCTACGCGCCGCGCGGCACCGATCCGCAGCAACCACACACACGCGACGAGCTCTACTTCGTCGCCGCCGGTACGGGCGAGTTCGTATGCGGCGACACGCGCACGAAGTTTGGCCCAACAGACATTCTCTTCGCTGCAGCCGGAGCGGTGCATCGTTTCGAAAACTTCTCAGGCGATCTGACGGTCTGGGTGATGTTCTACGGCCCGGAAGGTGGCGATGAAACTTAAATTCGTGTTTATCCGTGGCTCTACGGCCGTACGGCTTTCGTAAACGCAGAAGTATTGAGCGTATTCAGCACTTCGTTGCGCGTCACCCAGCCGCGGCGCGCCATTGCGACGCCGAACTTCACGTTGTTCAGCGCGCCCATCGAATGGGCGTCGACCGAGATCACGAATTTGATCTTGCGCTTGCGCGCCTCGCGCACCCAACGCGGCTCCAGATCCAGCCGGTACGGATCGCCGTTGATCTCGATCGCGGCGCGCGACTCAGCAATCACGTCGAGAATACGCTCGATGTCACATTCAAATGGCGGCCGGCGTTGAATCAAACGTCCGAGCGCGTGGCCCCAAATCTTGAACACCGGCTGGCGCATCGCGTTCACGATACGTTCCGTCATCTTGCGCGAGTCCATCTTGTAACGCGCATGCACGCTCGCCACGATGCAATCCATCTGCTCGAGAATTCGATCGGGATAATCGAGATTGCCGTCGGCGAGAATGTCCGATTCGGTGCCGCGCAGAATCTTGATCTTCGTCTTGCTTTGCACTTCATCGATCTCGTCCCACTGCCGGTACAACTCTTCGGTTTTCAACCCGCCCGCATAAAACGCCGTCGGCGAGTGGTCGGTGATCGTGATGTACTTCATGCCCATCGCCTCGGCGGCCCCGACCATCTGCTCGACTGTGTGCTTGCCGTCGGAGTAAGTGGTGTGGCAATGGACCATGCCCTTGATGTCTGCGAGCGTGAGCAAGTCTTCCGGTAACTTGCCCGCCGCCGCGGCTTCAATCTCGCCCTCGTCTTCGCGCAACTCGGGCGGCACGTACTGCAAGCCCGCGCGGCTATAGAGATCCTCTTCCGTTGCAGGTAGAAGCTCTTGGCCGTGGGACCGCCGGCGTCCCGCCGGCCTGGAAACGAATCGGGCGCTCCCGCGAGTTGCAGGCGAGACGCCTGCGGTCCCAGCCTGTAGCAGCGCCGTAACTTTGTTGACGTGCGCTTCCGAACCAGTGCGCGCAAACAGCGACGTGGCAAACTCCGCGGGCGTTACCGCTGTGAACGAAACGACAGCGCTATCAGCCAACTGCGCGATGCAGTTATTCTCCGCGACCATCTCGCTCGAAATGATCAGCGGCAGACGAAGGAAATGCTCGATCAGCGCGGCCGGGTTTTTACTACTCGCGACGATCTCAATGGTCCCGACAGTCTCTACCCAACGCCGCAGCGAACCCGCAAAGGTGATGTCGATCAAACCGCGGCTCGTCTTCATGTACTCGATAACGCGCTCGGCGGTATTCAAAGCGTGATGCAGATGCAAACGCTCGCGCGGTTTTTCAATAGGCTTATTGATCTGCTCGAGCAAACGCTTTTCAGTCTTCGCGCCGAAGCCTTTCAACTCGCGTAGTTTTCCCGCTTCTGCGGCGGCTTTCAGTTCCTCGACTGAGGAAATGCCAAGCTCTTCGTGAAGTTGTCGGATCTTCGCGAGACTGAGTCCCGGCACGGCGGAGAGTTGCACGAAGCCACGCGGAAACTCTTTGCGCAGATCGTTTAAGACGGACGACTCGCCGGTGAGGTAGAGCTGTTTAATTTGCGACGCTAACGCGCCGCCGATGCGTGGCAACGTCGTCAGTCGATCTTCAGTCACGAGCCGGTCGAGATCGTTGACGGCCTGGATCGAGCGCGCGCCCGCGTTGTAAGCCTTCGCTTTGAAACGCGATTGGCCGCCGCGCAGCTCCATCAGTTGCGCAATCTCCTGCAACGCCGCCGCGATGGCGAATTTGTCGAGTTGTGGCTTCTGTTCGGGCATCGATCTACACTAACTTCATAATGGCAATAGCAACAATAAATCCTACCACGGGCGCAACTGTCAAAACTTTCGAGGAGCTAACCAGCGCGGAGATCGAGGCGAAGCTCGCACTCGCGGCCCAGACTTTTCAAACACATCGTCGTAGTTCTTTTGCGGATCGCGCGCAAAAGATGACGCGCGCGGCGGAGATTCTTGAAAGCGAAAAACAGGAGTTGGGCCGGCTGATGACGATCGAGATGGGCAAACCACTCAAGGCCGCGATCAGCGAGGCCGAAAAGTGTGTGTGGGTCTGTCGTTACTACGCCGAAAACGCGGAACGACATCTCGCAGATCAAGTTGTCGAGACGAATGCGAAGCGCAGCTACGTGCGTTTCCAGCCGCTTGGTCCAGTGCTGGCGGTGATGCCGTGGAACTTTCCGTTCTGGCAAGTCTTTCGTTTCGCCGCGCCCGCGTTGATGGCGGGTAATGTCGGTTTGTTGAAGCACGCTTCGAACGTGCCGCAGTGTGCACTCGCGATCGAAGACATTTTTCGGCGCGCTGGTTTTTCCGAAGGCGCCTTTCAAACGCTGCTGATTGGATCGGACAAGGTGGAGAGCATTCTGAATGACGCGCGCGTGGTGGCGGCGACGTTGACCGGCAGCGAACCAGCGGGCGCGAGTGTCGCGAGTATCGCCGGCAAACAGATCAAGAAGACTGTGTTAGAGCTCGGCGGCAGCGATCCGTTCGTCGTGATGCCTTCGGCGAATCTCAAAGAAGCGATCGCGACTGCTGTGAAGGCCCGCACGATCAATAATGGGCAGTCGTGTATTGCCGCGAAACGCTTCATCGTTGCGTCTGCAATCTACGACGAGTTTGAGCGGGGATTTGTCGACCAGATGAAATCATTGGTCGTC
>DASXXL010000387.1:0-9079 GCA_036503085.1 Pyrinomonadaceae bacterium
GAGTTTGCCGTACTCGGGAAACGAAGCGATGCGGTAGTAGATCGAACCGTCCGACTTGTAGGCGTGGCCCGTCGCGAGCAGTTTGTCGATCAGCGTGACCATCTCGGGAATGTGACGCGTCGCGCGCGGTACGACCTCGGGTCGTTCCAGACCGAGCGCGTCGGAGTCTTCCCACAGCGCCTCGATGTACTTGGCCGTATATTCGTCGATCGAGAGGCCCGCTTCCTGCGACTTCGCGATGATGCGGTCTTCGACGTCCGTGATGTTCATCACGTGCGTGACTTTGTAACCCTTGAACTTCAGGTAGCGGCGCACGATGTCGGCGGCGACGGCGCTGCGGAAGTTACCGATGTGGCCATACTCCCAGACGGTTGGACCACAATAGTAGAAGCGCGCCTCGCCTTCGTTGATCGGGCGGAACTCCTCGACCTTGCCGGAGAGAGTGTTTCGAAACCTAAGCATGCGAACAATACTAGCCTAAAAATGTTTCCAACCGCCGGGATTTAGCTCCCAAACACGCGAGCCTTCGGAGATCTTCACGCCATCCCCTTCTTTTCGTACCTCGCCGATGCGCGTCAATCCCACCCCATCGACGCGGCGCGGCAGACGCGCCACGTCACCGGGCTTCACTGTAAACAACAGTTCAAAATCCTCACCGCCGTGCAACGCGAGTTGTAACGGATCGAGCGCGCGCCGCCCGCAAAGCTCTACCACCTGGTGATCGATCGGCAGCAACGACGATTCGATCAACGCGCCGACACTACTCTCGCGACACAGATGATTCAGATCGGACGAAAGCCCATCGCTGATGTCGATCATCGACGTCGCGAGACGTTCTTCACCAAGCACCATGCCCCAGCCGACGCGCGGATCCGGTCGCAGTTGCCGCAACAGAACATGATCGATCTTCTGCGAATCCTCGTCGGCCAAATTTTGTTCTGCTAAATGGGCGCCGCGTTCGATCAAGCGGAGCCCGGCCGCGGCGCCGCCGAGCGAGCCCGTCACGAAGATCTGATCTCCCGTTTGCGCGCCGACGCGGTTCACTGCCTGGCCCAGGTTACACTCGCCGATCACGATCGAGTCGATCACGATCTTGTCCGGCGTGCGCGAAGTGTCGCCGCCGATCAACTTCACGTCGTAACGATTCGCGAGGCTCGTCAGTCCCTCATAAAACTGATCGACAAACTCCGTTTCCCAAACGTCTTCCGGCACGCCGATCGAGATCAACGACCAGCGGGGACGCGCACCCATCGCGGCAATATCCGAAAGCGAAACAGCGAGCGCTTTGTGGCCCAACAACCCGGGCGGCGCGGTCGTACGGCGGAAGTCGATGTCTTCGATTAAGAGATCGGCGGTGATGACCGTCTCTTTACCGGCGGCGGTTTGAAACACAGCGGCATCGTCACCGATGGCCGTGCTGAAGCGGCGGCGCAGGGAGTCGATGAATTCGAATTCGCTTCGCGCCATCGTTAGAGGTTGCGGCGAAGCGAATCGAGCCCTGCTTCTATAGTTTCGATTGGGGTGGAGTAAGAGAAACGCAGATGGCCTTCGCCGTCTGGTCCAAAAACGATTCCGGGAACGGTCGCGACCTGCGCGCCGTTCAGCAAAATGTCGGCTGCTTCACGACTGTCGGGATGGATCAAACGCGCATCAGGAAATGCGTAGAACGCGCCGGCCGGTGAAGCGCAAGTGAGTCCGATCTCGTTGAGACCTGAAAGTAGCAGATCTCTTCGTTTGCGATATTCGTTGCGCGCCTGGTCCAACAATGCTGGATCGAGGTTCATCGCTGCCACTCCGGCCCATTGCGTCGGCGTCGAAACGCCGTTTGATGAGTACAGCGTCGCTTTTTTCAAACCCGTCATCCACGGTTCGGTCGCGACTGCGTAACCGAGACGCCAGCCAGTCATCGCGTACGACTTCGAAAACGTGAAGCACGTGATCGTTCGTTCGAACATGCCGTCGAGCGCGGCGATCGAGTAGTGCTCGCCGTCGTAAACGAGATCTTCGTAAGCTTCGTCTGCAATCACGACGAGATCGCGTTCCTGTGCGAACGCAGCAACTGCTTTTGCTTCGTCGAGCGTGAGTACGACGCCGTTCGGGTTCTGCGGTGTGTTGTAGTAGATCGCCTTCGTGCGCTCGTTGGTGTAGCGCGCGAGCGTTTGTTGAAAACCCGCTTCACGCGCTTCATGCGTCGGCACGAGCACGTGGCGCCCCTGGCAATGCGCGATCAGATCTTTGATTGGTGTCCAGTACGGAGAGAAGAGCAGTACTTCGTCGCCGGGATTTACGACCGACTGAAACGCGCCGAAGAGTGCCTGCATACCGCCGTTCACGACGATCACGTCCTGCGCTTGCGCGGGGATACGATTGCGCGTGCGCAGCTTTTCGGCGATGGCTTCGCGCAGTTCCGGAATGCCGGACGAGGGAGCGTAACGCGTTTTGTTTTCGTGGAGCGCGCGGGTCATGGCTTCCTTGATCGCGTCAGGCGTCGGCATGAACGGCTCCCCGCCTTCGAACTGGTAAACTGTCGCGCCCTGCTCGCGCAGCTCCATGATGCGGTTGCGTAGTTTGACGATATCGGAAAAGCCGACTTCCGTGAGTCGCGAAGCCAGGCGCAGCACCGTTGGCGAGGTTGTCACTTTGTTCGAAACGTTCCTTCTTGTTTGGTGGTTAGGGCCGAGGATTATAGCGTGCGCGGCGGAAGCGATCCAAGTTGAGACGATACTTTTAAGAAATGATTTTAAGTGAGGCGCGCTAAGTGTAAGTATTGACACGCCAAACTTCGCGCGGGTAACATACGACCTCGACGCACGGCTGCTGGCAGACTTGCCGTAGACTTCCAACATTCGCGACACCCGATCAAGAGCCAGCTCAGCAACTCAACTTGAGACTTTGACCGCATGAGTCGTCCTGCTGTGGCTATACCCGAAAAACTATTCTTCAAGATTGGTGAGGTATGTGAGCTTGCCGGGGTGCAGGCGCACGTGCTGCGTTATTGGGAGTCGGAGTTTCCGATGCTCGCGCCGCAAAAGAACCGCGCCGGGCAGCGTGTGTATCGCAAGCGCGACGTGGAGATGGCGCTGCGGATCAAGGAACTGCTTTACGAAGACCAGTACACGATTGCCGGTGCGAAGAAGCGACTCACGAATGAGTTGCGTGGCGGCGCGAAGCTGAAGGTAAACGGCGATGAGGATGGTCAGGTAGTAAGTGAACTGTCGTCTGCCGACACTGAAAGTTTTACACCAACGCCGAGTTTTTCGCCGGGCGTCGCGCCTTTGGCTGCGGAAGAGCGGCAGCGCTTGAAACAATTCGCCGCGGAGTTGCGGGAGTTGTTATCGCTACTCGAGCAGCATGAAACAAAGCGCGAGACGAAGTGAGCCACAGATGAACACGGATTCATCACGGATCGAACGTCAGGCGCGACGGTGTTAGGGAAAGCGCGGCAGTGTTAGAAGCGCGACCGTTTGACAATTTGTTATTTGCACGATAGTAACTCAGGGCAACGGGACGTGGCGCAGCCTGGTAGCGCGCACGCTTGGGGTGCGTGAGGTCGCTGGTTCGAATCCAGTCGTCCCGACCATTTTATAACCATATACGGCTGCTGGCCTTGGCAGCCGTTCTTTCCTCATGAACCTCTTTCACATCGCAATAGAGCTACCACCTTTTCGCTTTAAGCCCAGAGGTTACTTAAGCGTATGAGTTTTGATTTAGCTGTGATGAATCTGGAGACGCCGGTTAGTTCGGAGGCGGCGGCTGAAATCTATGGTGAGTTGTGCGAAGGCAATTATGACGTACTTGGTCCGAGCGAGAAGATCGATGCTTTTTACCGCGAGTTGGTTGAGAAGTACCCGGACATAAACAGCTATTCCGATGACACCGTCGATAATTGCCCGTGGAGTGTAGAGATAGATGTCTCTGACGGAGCGGTTCTGATGTGTCTCGTGTGGTCGCGAGTTGAAGAGGTCGCGCCTTTCGTGATGGGACTGGCTGAGAGGCATCAGCTCGCTTGCTACGATCCGCAAGACGATAAACTCTACCTGCCGCGTTCGGTGTGACTCTTCTTTAAGGTCTTACATCAATCGTGGAAGATTGAAGGTGCCTTTGCTTTCTGCGAGAGTTTGCTGTTAGCAACGCCCTTCCGGAGAAGCAACACGGCTCCGAAGGTAAAAAACAGCGCCGTCACAACCGCATATGCGAAGCCTGGTTCGCCTCGACCTGTCGATCTCACCACAAACTCATGAAGCGCGTTTACAACCCCGAGAATGATCAAACAAACGCCGGCCAGTTTGTTAACGTCCATAGACTACTCCCTTCAAGTAATACTTTAGACAAGCAGTCGTCAGAAAAAGTTCCCATTGCATTGTTCGATACGCGAATCGAGGAACCTCATGAGTCCCAAACTATTTTCATCTGTAATCGCATTGCTCGTGCTGACTATTTGTTCGTCACCAGCGACGCGTCAATCGGCAATTCCACATTTCAAAGATTATCCCGCCAGCGAAATCTACAATGGCCCCACGGCTTCGCTCGTGCTTACGAAAAATGACCTTGCTTTTAAGTCCAGACTGCGTTGGGCGGTGAAAAATCAGAAACCTAATTTTGCGGGGCACTATATCTTGACCAGTTGGGGATGTGGCGCGGAATGCTTGACGGGCGCCGTTATCGATGCGAAAACCGGCAAGGTCCATTGGTGGAACTTCACTATCTGTTGCTGGGGATTCGATACTGACGACAAATTCAGACCGATTGAATTCCGTACCGACAGTCGCTTAATTGTCTTTTCGGGATTGCGCAACGAAAAGAATGGCGATGATGGCGCGCACTTCTATCGTTTTGACAACGGACGTTTCGTTCACATTCGCTCGGTGCTCAAACCGAATCGATAGTGTAGTGGCTAAGCGGAATGAACCGGGACGTAGCAAACAGCAATAACATCGCCTCTGATCTTGGTGTGCTCGGATGGTTTTTGCTTTTCGGAGCGGTCTCGGGTTTTTTGTTTGCGTTGCTTGTCAGCAGGCCCTCGTTGGAGTCGTTTTTCTTCTTCAAAAGCGACAAGTTTCTGATCCCGCGGTATTCATATTGGTGTGCGTTGAGTCTGATGCAGCTCATTGGTCTGGGCGCGGCTTATGCGGTTTGCGTTGCCAGGCGCTTGGTGGTCCACCGGATCTCACAAGTGCGACTCGTAACCGCCGCTTTGATAATCGGATTAGCGACACCCGTCTTGCGCGCACTAACACCGGTAATGAATAGTCGCATCGGCCTGGATTGGGATTTCATCGTTGCGCCGTTGGTTTTTCTTTTCCTACTCTCAGTTGCGCTTTGTGTTGTTTCCGGTAACTTGAAGTGGGTTCCGCTCGCTGTCGTTTGGACTTTATTCTTCACCGCGATTGGTGTCGGGGTCATTTACGTGTGCGTCCGCCTACTTGGGCCAGATGAGAGTTACACGTTTATTCAATGGTCGGTGTTGTTTGCGACGATTGGTTTGTCATTTAGTAGTTGGCTGATTTGGCGTCGCGTGTGGAACTCAAAGCGCGCCGCATATGCTTGAACTGGTCTTCCTCTTCATCGTCATACCGATACGCATGAGCCGGTTAGCTCGTGAGCGCAACCGGAGTGCGCTGAAGTGGAGTCTGGCCACCATGGGCGTCTGGCTCGGCGCCGAGTTCGTAGTTGGCTTCGTGGTGGTCTTCTTGATCTTTTTCTCTGCAATCGTATTTGGTGTGCCGAAAAACCCGGATACCGTGTCAGAGTTGGCGTACATACCCGCGCTGATCGCTGCTCTCGTAAGCGCCGAGTTCATGATCCGGCGCCTGCGGGCCAAACCGCGCGTGTCGCGTATGATTGATTATCGTGAAGACGTTAATGTGTTAGATCAACAAGAACCCAGGACACTGACAGAGAACGTTATGTCTAACAAGCAGGTTGTGGCGCCAGACAACACGGCGGTGCGGACCGCTTTGTGGCGGGCGCTGCACGTAGAATTCGATGCGCCGCCGCACGTGTTTGAAGACACGGTCGGCGTGCTATTGGCCGCTCCCGCTAGTGATTGGCGCAGTCGTCCGGACATGAGCCCGTTCACGCGACCGTTCCGTGCGTCCATCGTGGCTCGCGCGCGCTTCGTCGAAGATGTTGTCGCGGAAGAGGTGGCCCGTGGCGTCGCGCAGTACGTCATCCTCGGAGCGGGGCTCGACACGTTTGCCCAGAGACGACCGGATCTAACTTCTCAACTGCGCGTGTTCGAGATCGATCAGCCCGGGCCGCAGGAATGGAAGCGCCAGCGTCTCAACGAGGTCGGGTTCGGTATTCCTTCTTTCCTGCAGCTTGTGCCGGTGGATTTCGAGGCCGGTCATGCATGGTGGGATCGGCTATTAGCGCCAGGTTTCGACGCGACGCGGCCGGCGGTCGTTGCGTCGACCGGTGTCAGCATGTATTTGACGAAGGACGCAATCATGGCGACGTTGCGCCAGGTCGCAACGCTCGCGCCCGGCTCAACGTTCGTCATGTCGTTCATGCTTCCGATCGAAATGCTGGACGACGATGTCCGCCCCGGAGTCGAGCGAGCGGCGGAAGGAGCGCGAGCCAGCGGCACTCCGTTCATCAGCTTCTTCATACCGAACGAAATGCTGGCGCTGGCCCGTGAAGCCGGTTTCAAAGAAGTGAAGCACGTGTCCGCAGCTATGCTCGCCGAGCGTTACTTCGCAAATCGAACAGATGGTCTACGTCCGCCGAATAATTCAGAAGAGCTACTCGTCGCGACTACCTGACTGTCAGCTTCGCAACAACTAGAACAGAGCGAGATGCGGATCTGATGGGCCGATACACCAACCAGGGCAACAGATCCAGCACGTCTGCAATCCGGTGCCAGGGTCGATACAAACTTCATAGCAATCGCCACTGGTCGTGACGACAACAACGATATTCGCTCGACCCGTAGTGCGGGAAAGTTCCGCGACCGGAACGTCCTTCCACTTCGGTGGACCATTCGGGTTCAACTGCTTGCTCGCAGCGTTGAGTTTTCTGGCCAGCTTGGGCGAGATCTCCGTCGCGTTTTCACACTTCGGATAGTTGAGCTTCTTGATCATTCCGTTGCTGATGTCGGCGGTGACCGCGCAATCGCAACTGCCGCCTTCGAATCTGCCAAGCTCAATCGTGTGCGATCCCTTGCTCAGCTTGTCGGTGTCGAGATACTCGAGGTTTTTGAACAGCTTGAATGTCGGCCGGCGCAGGATGAACGTGCGTTCGGACTTAACCTGAACCGAAGCCTGATCTTTCTTCATTATTATCCTCCAAAGAAAATTGTGGGCAGCGCATCGGGTTGGCGTGGAGAAGGGGCAAGGCCCATACCAGTCAAGCGACCGTCTGTTTCAGTTGATAAAAAAGATTCTCTACTTCGTTGCGGACGACAAGCTGTCTACTGGAGAAAGCAGACTGAGCAGCCGGTGTGTACTTCTGTTCACAGGAAAACTCGATCGTGCGCGTGAGCTGTTCAGTCTTTCAAGTCAGCAACTACGATCGGTGAAGTAAGGGTTTTGTGCACGGGGCACTTGTGCGCGATCTCCTGAAGCCGCGTGCGCTGCGCTTCGGTGAGTGGGCCAGTGAAACTCACCGCGCGTTCGATGCGATGCACGTAACCCTCGCCTAGCATGTCACACTCCTGACAATCCTTCACGTGTACGCGGTTCTGCCGCAAACGCACCTTTACTTGCTCCAGCGGCCACTGCTTACGCCGCGCGTAGAGCGTCACGGTCATCGAGATACAACTGCCGAGCGCGGCGAGTATGAGCGTGTAAGGATCCGGACCGGCGTCTTCACCGCCGGCGGCAATCGGTTCGTCGGTCGTCAACGTATGACCCGCGCCATAACGCACTTCATTGCGCAAGTTCGCTTGCGACGTAACGATCACTTCACTCATCGTTGTGCTCCGTTTCTGACTTTGCGCGTTTAAGCGAAAAACTCTACACTCGACCGCCGTTTGGCAAAAACACTAAAACCGAATACTAAGGCTCGCGCATGAAGATTCACGAATACCAGGGAAAAGAACTGTTACGAAAATTCGGCGTGCCGGTGCCGCGGGGCATTGTCGCACGCTCGCCCGAAGAGGCGTATCAGGCCGCGAAGGAACTCGGCGGCGACGTTGTGGTTGTTAAAGCGCAGATTCACGCCGGCGGTCGCGGCAAAGGCGGCGGCGTCAAACTCGCGCGCAGTGCCGAAGAAGCACGCGAGATCGCGGGGCAGATGCTCGGCATGAAACTCGTCACGCATCAGACGGGACCCGAGGGCAGAGAAGTCCGCGTGTTGTTGGTCGAAGAAGGTTTGCCGATCGATAAGGAGTTCTATCTCGGCGTCGTGTTGGATCGCACGACCGGGCGGCAGGTGTTCATGGCTTCGTCGGCCGGCGGCATGGACATCGAAGAAGTCGCGGCGCACACGCCGGAGAAGATTTTGAAAGAAACGATCGATCCGGCGGTTGGTTTCCAGGCGTTTCAAGCGCGCAAGCTTGCGTTTGGTCTCGGTTTGCCGGGCCCGCTCGTGAATCAGGCCGTGAAGTTTATGCAGTCGCTCTACACGGCTTATGAGCAGATGGACGCGTCGTTGATGGAGATCAACCCGTTTCTGTTGACGAAAGACAACCGGCTGATCGCGCTCGATGCTAAGGTCAACTTCGACGATAACGCGCTGTTTCGTCACAAAGACTTTCTCGACCTGCGCGACTTGAACGAAGAAGAGCCGCTCGAAATCGAAGCGTCGAAGTTTGATCTCAACTACATCAAGCTCGACGGCAATATCGCCTGCATGGTCAACGGCGCGGGACTCGCGATGGCGACGATGGACATCATCAAGCTTGCGGGTGGTGAGCCGGCGAATTTTCTCGACGTCGGTGGCGGCGCGTCGCAGGAACGCGTTGAAGCTGCGTTTCGCATTCTGTTGGCGGATAAAAATGTGCGCGCGGTTTTGATCAATATCTTCGGTGGGATCGTGCGTTGCGACATGGTGGCGCGCGGCGTGGTCGAGGCGGCGCGAAACCTCGGGATCGATGTGCCGGTGGTTGTGCGGCTCGAAGGCACGAACGTTGAAGAGG
>DASXXL010000388.1:0-2240 GCA_036503085.1 Pyrinomonadaceae bacterium
TAGCGATGACGCGACCTTGGGGGTCGAGCGCGAGGACGAAGGAATAATGTTGAGGCGCAGGCTGGAGTGCTTTCGGTAAGCGAAAGACGACCTTGCGCAGGAAGGGATGCGGCAAGAGGCGATCGAACAAAGACTGGCGCGGCGTTACAAGCGAGAGCCAAAATCGATCCTTGCCGTTCGAAGAGATGCCGTCAGGAAACCCGGGGAGGTTCTCGATGAAGATGTCCACCTGGCCTTGCTTTGGACCACTAAGCCAGTAGCGCTGCACGCGGTACATGCCCGTTTCGGCGGCAAGGACAAACGACTGGTCCGGGCTCACCGCCACGCCGTTCGCGAAATACATTCCGGGCACTAACGTGCGCGCCTTTTGCGTCTTCGGATCCCACGCGAGCAGACGCCCGTTTGGTTGGTGCTCGAGCAGATCACTAACATGCTCGGACATCGGAAACTTGTTCGAAGCCTCAGTGAAGTAGATCGTGCCATCAGCCGCAACATCGAGATCGTTCAAACAACCAAACTTCGCGCCGTCAGCTTCATCGGCCAACAGCTTCACGTCACCCGCTTTGTTGATCGATAACAGACCTTTCAACGCGTCCGCAACCAGCAGATTTCCGTCGCGATCGAAAACCAGTCCGAGCGGACGGCCGTGTGTGTTGGCGAAGACCCGCGGCTGCGATCCGTCGGGTTGGAGCTGAACGATGCGGCCATCTTCGAGCCCGCCGTAAATCTTTCCGTCCGCATCAAGCGCGACGTCTTCCGGCGAGTGGCCATCGCCGAGACTCAACCGCTGCACCGGAGCAAGACGCGAGTTCTGCTGGTATGGACCAGTAAGGGTCGGAGCGACGGGCGGCGTCCACGCGGCCGGCGCGATCGACACTGGCGCGAAGAATAGATAGACGAGCGTGGCAACAATGAGGGCGACGATGAAGGCTAGGATGTTTCGTTTCAAAGTTAGTAGGGGGTTCGGAGTGAGTTCAACGTTCGCCGCGAGCTTTTTCAACCTGTGTCTCGAGGTCGACGGTTAAGTTACGAATACCGACCTGGTCCATCGGCTCGATCAAACGCAATGCTTCGTCAAGAATGCGTCGCTGGTGTTGGGGCCAGTTTGGCCTGCCGGCCACGCTGCCGAGTTCGCCGTTGTAATAAGCCGCGCGCGGTGGACGCACAACTTCAACCACGTCCCGCGCAACCGCAAGCATCATCGTCGGAATGCCCGCGAACTCGATCGCGCGCGCGACGAGCGCACACGATTGATGACACAACCGCGAGGCCGGCACGATCAGCGCCGCCTGCACTTCATAACGATTGAGGCGTTCGAGCAGCTTCGGCACGAGCTCTTCAACCAACCGCGCCGCATCGGGAATGAAACCCGAAAAACTCCAGAACACTGGATTGAGTTGACCGATTATGCCGTTGTTTTCAAATTCGAACAGCCGCTCGAGCGGCACTTGCGAATTCATGTCCTGCTGGACCGCAGCCTGATCATAACCACGCGCCGCGTAGCGCAGGTCGCCGCTTTCAATTTCAACCGGAATCTCTCGGAAACTCGGATCGGAACCACCTTCGAACGACGGCGTGCCGTCGATGTAAGCGCCAGCGGAACTGATCAGCGCAAGATTCAACATCGGCAGCGCGCGACGGGCCGGCTTGAAAGGCGCGCGGCGATTGCGCACAAACGGATAGTTCGCGCCAACATCATCAGTATCACCGGCATCTCCGCTGCGCTGCCACTCGTCAAAACGCCGTCGCCAACCGTCGATGTCCTCGATAATCTCCACCGGCTATTTCATCTCCTTCAATAATGACGCAGCCCGCGCGCCATCAACACCAGCGCAATCAGGGCCGCAATCATAGCAAGCCCGAGCGCATTCACCGAATACCCATGCAGGTGGTTGAACGCGATCCGTCGCGCGTCGTCAAGCGCGATCTGATCGATCGGCACTTCCAGCGACGCGCGTATCGCACGCATGCGAGCGGCAATCACCCAATGGCCCACGCTCGTCGCCACGGCGATGAGAACCAGACAAACTGCTTCAACGATCAGCGCCACTCGCCCTGTCGAATCGCGTCGTGCGACAAACAACGTCACGAGCAGCAACAACGCGATCGCAAAGCCAGCAACGTTCACCACCGACAGCGAACGCGTAACAATCGCGCCCGCCAGTTCGTTCGCGTTCGGCAGCTCATGCGAACGCAACACTCCAAACGCCGCGGGCGCAACTACAACGCTGAAAAACAGC
>DASXXL010000389.1:0-8925 GCA_036503085.1 Pyrinomonadaceae bacterium
AAACGTTTCAGGTCGTGCCCGATCGAGGCGCTCCACAACCTCGTTCGAGAGCCCGCTAATTCCACCAAAGAACATGTTCTGCGGAATCTTCAGACTATCGTGTTGGTATAGCTTGGCCACTGTCGCCTTCTGCGACTGCAAATAGCCGTCGTACAGCGAATCCGCCAACACCGAGTCCAGGTCCGCCTCGCTTACCGGCTTCAATTCCCCAGGCAACAGCGACATCACCAAGCCCGCGGCCACGCGTGGCCTCTTCGCTAGTTGAGCTAATGAAATCGTGTCGCCGAGATCAGATCCGAGCAGAGCGCTCACCGCCGCGTGTTGCGCGTCCGAACGGCGCAGACGGGTTTCATCGAGCGCTGTTCGCAGCCGTGCGAGTCTCGCCTGGCGAGCATTGAAACGCTCCCAATCCGAATCGCCGACGAGCCCCAATTCCCTGCCATACCTTTGAAGCCTTTCGTCGGCGTTGTCGTAACGCAGGGCCAAACGATACTCCGCTCGAGACGTAAAAATCCGATAAGGCTCGTCCACGCCTTGTTTGATCAAATCCTCGATCAAAACGCCGATATACGATTCCTCTCGCCGCAATCGAATCGACTGGCGCTTCTGCGTATAGAGCGCCGCGTTAATCCCAGCCACCAGTCCCTGACACGCAGCCTCTTCATAACCCGTCGTCCCGTTGATCTGCCCGGCATGAAACAGCCCGGGCAAGCGGCCCGTTTGCAGGTCGGGCCCAAGCTCTCTCGGATCGACAAAGTCATACTCGATTGCATAGCCCGGCCGGATCACGCGAGCTTCGTCGAGTCCGGGGATCATTCGGATGAGCTCTTGCTGCAACTCAGCCGGCAGCGACGTGGAGAAGCCGTTTAAATAAACTTCATTCGTGTCGTGACCTTCTGGTTCGAGAAAGAGTTGATGCCGCGACTTATCCGAGAACTTAACGACCTTGTCCTGAATTGAAGGGCAATAACGCGGGCCGACGCCTTTGATTGTTCCGGAGTACAACGGCGACTCGGTCAGATTCTGCCGAATCGAATCATGCACTTCTGGTGTCGTGTAGCCGATATAACAGTTGATCTGCTTCTGCTCGACGCGATCGGTAGAAAACGAAAACGGCACCGGAACCTTGTCGCCCGGCTGCGGTTCGAACGCTTCCCAATCGATAGTTCGGCCATCCAGTCTCGGCGGTGTACCCGTTTTCAATCGGCCGACAGGAAACCCAAGCCGCTTTAGCGCCTCCGACAATTCAACTGCCGCAGGTTCGCCAGCGCGCCCACCGCGGTAGGTGCGACGACCGGTATGTATCAGGCCGTTGAGAAAAGTGCCCGTCGCGACGACAACAGCGTTCGCGCCAAAGCGCCGGCCATCTTCGAGCTCGACACCTGCCAACCTCCCGTGATCGAGCACGAAGTCGACGACTTTTCCCTGACGCAAATGAAGATTCGACGTGGCCTCGAGCGTTCGACGCATTTCGCTGCGATAGCGCGAACGATCAGCTTGCGCGCGCGGCGACTGCACGGCGGGCCCGCGCGAACGATTCAGCAAACGAAACTGAATTCCGGTGCGATCAATCACTCGACCCATTATGCCGCCGAGCGCGTCGATCTCACGGACGAGGTGTCCCTTCGCGATGCCGCCAATGGCCGGGTTACACGACATCTGGCCGACGAGATCCAGATTGAGAGTGATAAGGCCGGTTTCGGCGCCCAAACGCGCAGCGGCCGAGGCCGCCTCACATCCTGCATGGCCGGCGCCAATCACAATCACATCGAAGCGTTCATCAAACGACATCACTACTTCCCAATACAAAACGTTGCGAAGATTTCCGACAGTATATCCTCAGTCGTCGTCTCGCCGGTGATCTGGCCCAGCAACTTCAACGCATCGTGCAGCGGGGCCAACACCAACTCTTCGCTGTGACGATCAAGAAAGCACGCCCGCGCGGCCCCTAATTCTCGACTCGCATTGCAAAGCAGATCGTAATGGCGCGCATTCGTAATCAGTAAACTTCCGTGTTCAGTGCCGGAGCTATTCAACTTCGCAACGATCGCGTCGTGAAGCGCAGAGAGGCCGGCGCCGGTTCGTGCCGATACATTAATCGCCTCGACCTCGAGAGCACAACGAGCCGGCGGTTCAAAACTCGGCAAGTCAGATTTGTTCATCACCACGATGCGCTGCGTAGCGCCAGTTCGTTGCAAGAGATCACAATCCGCTGGTCCAACTTTGCTCGAACCATCAAACACCAGCAGCACCAGGTCCGCTTCAGCCATCGCGCGGTGCGTTCGTTCGATCCCAAGCGTTTCGACATCATCAGTTGTCTCACGCAAGCCGGCTGTATCCGTGAGCAGCACGGGCACGCCGCCGATGTCGATCACCTCTGACAAGGTGTCTCTCGTCGTGCCCGGAACGTTAGTAACAATCGCCCGCTCGTTATGCACTAAACTATTGAACAGACTAGACTTACCAACGTTCGGTCGCCCTGCAATCGCCACGCGCGCACCATCTTGCAGCAAACGTCCCGCGCTGTAACTCTCACTCAATCGATCGACGCCCGTGATAACCGAATCCAGCGTCTCCTCGATTTTATTCACCTGCGGCGCGGGCAGATCATCTTCAACAAATTCGAGCGCCGACTCGAGTAACACAATTACCTCGATCAGTTTCTCTTTGAACGGATCGAGCGCCTTCGATAACTCTCCGTTCAACTGCCGCGATGCTTGCTTCACCGCTGCGTCCGTTTGCGCCGCGATCAGATCGCGAATCGCTTCCGCTTGCGCGAGATTGATCTTTCCGTTACTCAACGCGCGCAACGTGAACTCACCTGGACCAGCGAGCACCGCTCCCATTTCGAGCGTCGCGTCTATGATGCGGCGCACGATCGCTGGCGATCCATGACAACTAATCTCGATGACGTCTTCACCGGTCAACGAGTGCGGCTCCGGAAACAACGTCAACAGCACCTGGTCCAACACTTCATCACCGGCTCTTAACGTCACCAGCGTTGCATGCCGCGGCTCAAACGAATCGATGTGCGCCATCTTCTGCGCGATGGCGATCGCTCGTGGTCCACTCATACGAACGACGGCAAGAGCGCCGCGGCCCCGCGGAGTGGATAGTCCTACGACAGTACTCATCACAAATTGTAGGGGAGCAAAACTGCGAGCTGGCGGGTCTAGCTCTCTCTTAAGAATTCCTGGGCGAAGAACTCTTGCGAACGATTCTCAACTTGCGATCCGAACCTTCACCAATTGACTCGGTGGATAGATCCGGACTATCAGCCAACGTCAAATGAATAATGCGTCGCTCGTTCGCACTCATCGGCTCAAACGTAAAAGCGATGCCGGTTTGACGGACGCGATTCGCGGCCAGATTCGCCATCGCCTGGAGCTCAGCCTCGCGCGTGGCGCGAAACCCATTGACGTCACAGACCAAGCGCTCACCCGGTCCAAGACCGCGGCCGAACACCTGATTGATCAAATGCTGCAACGCCTCGAGCAGCTCTCCGGTTTGCGCTTGCAGCAGCTCGGAATCTTTGCCTTCAATGTCCAGGACTTCGCCGGCAACGCCTTGCTTAACTGAAACACGCAATTGCAGACCGGTCGTGTCGAACACGTCCTCGAGATACTGAGCTGCCTGTTGCGAAACTTCCGTCATCACTCTCGGCCCTCACGTACGCGCGGTCGCGGAATCAACCTGTTTCTTTCGCGACGGCGGCGGCTTCTTCGCCGGCGGCGTCTCTACCTTGTCGTCTTCCGACTTGGTCCAATGGTTGATTAGAAACTGCTGCGCAAACCCGACAATATTGCCCACCAGCCAGTACAAAACCAAACCCGACGGCGCGCTCCACAGGATATAAAGCATGAAGAGCGGCATGCCGACCGCCATCATTTTTCGTTGCACGGGATCCGCGGACGGCGCCGGGGTCACCAATTGTAGCACCACCATCGTGCCGGTCATCAGGATCGGCAGCAGGTGGATCATGTACGGCTCGGCGGCCGACAGATCGGGAATCCACAGGAAGCTCGCCTGACGAAAATCGAGCGAGATCGTGATCGCGCGATACAACGCAAACAGGAAGGGCATCTGGATGAGCAACGGCAAACAGCCGCCGAGCGGATTGCCTTCCCGCATCAGGCGCAGTTGCTCCATCTGCAGTTCTTTCAGACGCGGATCGCTCTGCTTCATCCCCTTGATCTTTTCCTGAATCTCTTTCATGCGCGGCGCCAGCGCCTGCGCCTTCTTCATCGCTCTTGAAGAGCGCCATTTCAACGGAAAGAAGAGAGAGTAAATGACAATCGTGAAAAGAATGATCGCGAGACCGTAACTACTGGTGAGCTTGTAAAGAAAAGTGATGGCTTGCAGGATCGGAATCGCGATCGGCCGCGAAATCCAACCCAGATAACCATAATCAATCAGACCGTCGAGATCGATTGGACGGTTAATGCCCGCGCTAATTTCCTTGCTCGCAGTTGTGAGCAAGTAGTGATCCTTTGGACCAGCATAAACCATCGTGCGCGAGCCGTCCGAAGGCAACGGCATCAGCGCGGTAATCAAATATCGTTTCTCTGCCGCGCCGCCGTTGGCTGGCTTGTACTCGTAAGCAACGGTGCGATACTCGAGACCGCTCATTTTCTGCGGCGGAATCGCCACCATCGCGAAGTACGTGTCCGCAACGCCCGCCCAATCCACCGCGCCATTCAGCACCAGATGATCCGGACCACTCTTGTTGGTATTGATGGACGCCGCTGTGTGACGTTCGAGCTTATCACCCGCGTAAGCAACTCCCTCCGGAGCAACTGAATAAAACGTGTGATGACCGACGCCCTGGTCGCCAATACTCGGCCCGATCGTCACCTTCACTTGCGGCACAATCGCGTCGCCACGTTTCACCGAAAGCGAAAGATCCGTCTCATATTTCTCAGCATCGAAAGCAATCGTCTTTTTGACCTGAAGCCCGTTCGCATCTTCAAGCACAAAGGTGAGCTGCTTCTTCTCGCCAGCGCCAAGATTCAACTCCACGTCGCCGCTGGCCGAACTGTCGACGCCTTCGACTCGATAAGTCGACGAAGCCAGCACCGAGTCGAGCCCGGGATCGCCGGTTTGCAATTGAAAAGGCACTTGCCGCGGTTGGCGGCTCAGGCCTTCGGCCGAGATCAGTTGAAGCGGTATTCGCTCGCTCTTCTTACCCGCAACTGAATAGATGTCGGTGTTGCTGTACCTATTTTTCTTGATGATCCAACTGATCGGTTCGGCGCCACGCGTATCAAACTTCACCTCGTAAAGATCTGTCCTGACGGTGATCGTTCGTTGCGGAGCCAGATTGATCGCCGTGCCCGGCGTCGACGACGAAGGCGAAGAATTCGCCACCGGCGCTTGTTGCGACGCACTTGGAGCCGCAGTCGGCAAAGGCGTAGCGGTGGCTCCTTGTTGTTGATTCTTCGGCGCAGGAGCCGGGTAGAAATACGTCCACAGAAACAGAATGGCTGAGGAGAGTATTAGCGCGAGTAGAAGTCGTCGTTGTTGCATTTGGTGGTAGTCGTAACTAACCGGCTACTTAACCGGATCGTAGCCTCCGGGATTGAATGGATGGCAACGAAGCAGTCGCCGGATAGCCAACACAGTTCCCCGCGCAGCGCCATAGCGGGAAATCGCGTCGACCGCATATTCAGAACACGTGGGAACGAATCTACACGAGGGAGGTAGCAGTGGTGATATCGCCAACTTATAAACTTTAAGAAATGAGATCAGAACCCGCTTCACACAACCATCACTTACCTAAACCGGTTCCCGCTGTTCCAGTCTGCCAACCTTCTCAATGATTCCCTCTAACTCCTGCCGCGGCGCATTCATCTTTTGACTGAGCACTGCCGGCTTCGCGTTCAAAACCCAATCGTAATTCTTCGTCAGCGCACTTAAAGACGGTTCATTCGATCGAAAAGTTTCTCGTAGTAGGCGTTTCGCTCGATTTCGCTGTACAGCTTTACCGAGCGCCTTCTTGGATGCAGTCACACCCAGGCGATGATTCATTGCGTCGTTCTCGATTACAAACACGGTGATGAATACGCCGTCGTACCTTTTGCCGTTCCTGTAGACGTGCTGAAATTCTCCCGAGTCTCGCAAGTTCTTCCGCATGCATAACGACGCAATACCGATCTCAGTAATGTGCCGGAGTCAGCCGCTTACGACCCTTCGCGCGTCGCCTCTTCAGCACGAGGCGGCCATTCTTCGTGGCCATGCGCGCGCGAAAACCGTGGGTCTTCGCCCGGCGTCTGTTGTTTGGTTGAAAAGTGCGCTTCGACATAGTGATGAATCTCCTCCAAAACGAAAACGCTAAGACTAATCGTGGTCAGAAGTTATGTCAAGAAAACGACAGGGCTTTTCGAGGTCCGCAAGCGGGCCTCTGTACGCGAACGATACCTTCCGGGAGGCAGGTTGAATTTTGTTGAACTGGTCCTGTTTTATTCATTTGGGGCGTCTTGATCGATTCGAAAGTTCTATGTTAGTCTCCGCTGTCTTTGCGGACGACTACCCGTAAACAGTTGATTTCACAAGACTTTAAAGCATCACTTTAACGCTATAGGACTTTTTCCACTAGCTGTGGAAAACGTTGTGGAAATCTTTTCGGGACGTCCATACGACAAGCGGGCGAGGAGTTTGGGGCGAGCTCAGGTGTAGGTTTGCGGGCGGCTTTGCCGTCGTGCGGCGTACTGTTCTGTTGCGCGGGCTTTTTGGTCGAGCTGGACTTTCCCTTCACGTTTTTTCGATGAACACTTCTGTTGAGAGTAATGTTTGGGGCCGCATACTTCATTCCCTTCAGGGCAGACTAAATCAGCAAGCCTTAGAAACTTGGTTTCGACCGATTCAGTTTGAGCGGCTCGACAACTCGCAACAGGTCCTTCATCTGCGTGCGCCGAACCAGATCGTCCGCGACTGGGTTATCAGCAACTATGCCGACGCCCTCGACGAGTCGTTGGACGAACAACGACTCACCGGTTACTCCGTTGGTTGGGTCATAGGAAAGGTTCCGCCGGCGAACGCAGAGCCAGTCACGTCTTCGGAACAACTCGCCAACGACGACACCCTAATCGAAGTTTCTATTGCGTCTTCCATCGAGGCTACCGGCGCCGGCGCCGCAGTCGGAACAGCTTTAGCCGCCTTGAGCGAGCCTTCGCTCAGCTCGAAGTACACATACGAGAGTTTTGTTGTTGGTTCGTGTAATCAGTTTGCGCACGCGGCGTCGCTCGCTGTTGCTGAGGCGCCGGGGCGAACGTACAACCCGCTCTATCTCTACGGCGGTGTGGGTCTCGGCAAGACGCACCTGATGCACGCGTGCGGTCACGCCATCAAGTCGCGCAATCAACATCTCAAACTTTGCTACATCTCGTCCGAGCGGTTCATGAACGACTTGATCAATGCGATTCGTTACGACAAGACGCAGAGCTTTCGTGAAAAGTATCGCTCGGTCGACGTCCTGCTGATCGACGACGTGCAGTTCATGGCCGGAAAAGAACGAACTCAGGAAGAATTCTTCCACACGTTCAATGCTCTTTACGATCAGCAAAAACAGATCGTGATCAGTTCTGATTGTCCGCCGCGTGAAATACCAACGCTCGAGGAACGTCTGCATTCGCGTTTCGAATGGGGCCTGATCGCCGATATCGAACCGCCGGACCTGGAAACGAAGATCGCGATCCTGAAGCGCAAAGGTGATTTGATCGGCGTCACGATTCCTGATGACGTTGCGATCTTTATCGCCGGCCGCGTGAAAAGTAACATCCGCGAACTCGAAGGATCTTTGGTCCGATTGATCGCGATCTCTTCACTCCGCGGCGAACCGATTTCGAAGACTCTGGCCCAGGACGCGATTCGCAATATCGCCAAGGAAGACGAGGCGGGTGTAATAACGATTCAACAGATTCAGAAGCTGGTGGCTTCAACGTACAAGCTCACGATCGATGAGTTGGTTTCGAAGAACAACGCGCGAAATATTTCTCATCCGCGGCAAGTGGCAATGTATCTCTGCAAGCATTTAACGAAGCACAGCTATCCGGAGATCGGTCGGGCGTTCGGCGGAAAACATCACACCACGGTGATCCATTCTGTGGAAAAAATCGAAACGCTCGTGGGGACGGATTCGACGCTTCAGCGCCTGATTAGCGAGCTTTCGGAGTCGTTGCAGAAATAGTTTTCCACATTTTCACAGATCCCCACAGCGATACTCCTGTGGAAATGTGTTAATGTTTCGCCACCGCAGATTTTTTCCGAAACTCAAGCCGAAACTTCAACAGGTTTCCACAGCGCTTGATCGGTACTAAGCAGGCAGTCGTAAAGGGTTTAGCCGGTTTTCCACATTTCCACAGGCACCTACTACTGCTACTAGAGATCTTTATATTTAGTTTTTAATGGTAGCGACAGAATCGCGAGCGCGATTAGCGTGAAGGAGTGATAGCAATGCAATTCGTCGTAAGCAAACAGAACCTGCAAAAAGAACTCGGATTCGTTCAAGGCGTCGTCGAAAAGAAGAACACGATTCCGGTGCTTTCAAACATACTCATCGAATCGGTCGGTGAGAGCACGATTCGCATCACCGGCACTGACCTCGACGTGACCATCCGTTGTGAAATGGATGCGGAGGAGATCGTGACGCCGGGATCGATGTGTGTGCAGGCGCGAAAACTTTTCGAGATCGCTCGCTTGCTTCCCGATGCGCCGGTGAGTTTCAAAAAAGAAGACAACGATTGGGTGACGGTCAAATGCGATCGCGCGCGCTTCAAGATGGTGGGCGTCTCGCGCGATGCATTTCCGGAAGTACCGTCGTTCAAATCGGCGCCCACCAAACTCGCCGCCGGCGTGATAAAGACGTTCATCGATCGCACCATCTTTGCCATCACGCAGGAAGAATCGCGTTACACATTGTCGGGAGCG
>DASXXL010000390.1:0-1791 GCA_036503085.1 Pyrinomonadaceae bacterium
GTAGTCGAGCTGCGACTCCAACACTTCACCCTGCAACCAGTCGCGCTGCCAAAGCGCGTAATCAGCGTATTGCAACGCCAACTGTTGAATGGCAGGCATCTGACCGCTGGCGAATGCGTCGTAGAACGCGCCGAGCTCTCGCACCAGCACAGTGCTGGACCAACCATCGGAGATGATATGGTGCATCGTGATGACGGCGATGTGTTCGTCGTCTGCCAAACGCAGCAACAGTATGCGCAGCAGTGGTCCACTACTGAGATCGAACGGACGAAGAATCTCCTCGTTGATTAATCGGCGCCACTCGCTCTCACGCTCGTCAACCCAAAGGCTCGTGAGATCGATTAACGGAACGGACACAGCCGCCGCGGGCGCGATCACTTGCGTTGGGTTTCCGTTAACGGTCTTGAAAGTCGTTCGCAGAATCTCGTGACGCTCGACAATCGCGGCGAAAGTCTTTTCGAGCGCCGCAACATCGAGCGGTCCCTTCACGCGCACCGCGGTCGGTAAGTGGTATACCGGGTTTCCCGGTTGAAGCTGCTCCAGAAACCACAGACGCTGTTGCGCAAACGACAGCGGCGCTTCAGCCCCCGGCTCGCGGCGCGGAATGAGCGGAAGCTCGTCCACTTCGACACCTTCTTCCGCCAGCACGTACGCGAGCAGATCGAGGTCTTCGTTGGACAACGTTCCGGCAGTGGTGATCGCTTGTGTATCGCTCATGAGCTCACCTGCCCCGCCGCGCTCTGCTTCTGCCGCAAGCCCGCCTTCTCGGCCGCCGACATCTGCTGCACCTTTCTGATCGCGGCTGCGATGCGTTCGACCTGGCCGGGCTTCGCTTCGTGAGCGCGCAACGCGTCCGCAAACTCCGCGATCGTGGGCGACTGAAACACGGTGATCAGCGGCAACTCGAGTTTGAACAACGTCAACAAGCGCGCGAGCAGTTGCGTCGCCAGCAACGAGTGCCCGCCGAGAACGAAGAAGTTGTCGTGCACGCCGACGCGTCCCAGCGAAAGCAACTCGGCCCAAATACCGGCGAGCACTTCTTCAACCGGCGTCCGCGGCGCGACGTATTTCGTCTCGCCATCAGGCCGTGAGCCGTCGGGCGCAGGCAACGCGCGGCGATCGACTTTGCCGTTGGTAGTGAGTGGCAGCACGTCGAGGAAAACAAAAGACGAAGGCGTCATATAGTCAGGCAGCGCTTCTCTGACGTGGTCACGCAGTACGAACGCGCTCTGATCGTGATCGTCTTCCGCAACCACATAAGCGACGAGTCGTTGATCGCCAGGTACGTCTTCCCGAACTGTAACGACGGCTTCACGCACAGCATGATGTCGCGCGAGGACGTTTTCGATTTCGCCCAGCTCGATGCGATAACCACGCACCTTCACTTGCTGATCGCGCCGCCCGAGGAAATCAAAGTTGCTGTCAGGCAGATAACGCGCGAGGTCGCCGGTGCGATAAAGACGCGCGCCCGGTTTGTCGCTAAACGGATCGGGAACGAAACTTTCCGCCGTGAGATCGGGCCGCTCGAGATAACCTCGGGCGAGCCCAAAGCCGCCGATGTAGAGTTCGCCCGCGACCCCGATCGGCGCCGGTTCGAAACCAGCATCGAGCACGTAGAGTTGCGTGTTGGTGATCGGCCGTCCGATAGGAACAGCGCCTGCCGTGTTCGATGTCTCACCGTTCACTTCGTAAACGCAGCAACCGACGACAGTCTCCGTTGGACCATATTCGTTGATGAATCTCGTCTGCGGCAGCTTGCGACGCCACGGCGCAAGCACTTCAAACGTCAGC
>DASXXL010000391.1:0-3405 GCA_036503085.1 Pyrinomonadaceae bacterium
ACGGTATCTCGAGCAGTGGCAATTCCTTTTGGCAAAACAAGCACGTCAGGCGATGGATTATCTATGCCGTGGTGCTTCTCGTCGTCTTTCTGGCCGGACTCGTCCCGATGTGGTTGACCGCGCGCACGAACGCACGCGAGCGCGATGCAGCGCAGGTCTCGTTGCGAATAAGCACTTTGCAGAACAGTCTCGCGAACGCCGCCATAGACGCTCGTCGGGGCGAGTATGAAGCAGCGCGTCAGGCGGCCAGCGATTTCTTCACGAACCTGCGAATCGAGCTCGAGCGCGGTCGTGATTCAGCTTTCAACGAAGCGCAGCAAAACGTATTGCGAACAATGTTCGACAAGCGCGACGACACGATCACACTGTTAGCGCGAAGCGATCCAGCTTCGGCCGATCGGCTGGTTGACCTCTACACGAAGTACCGTCAGACCACTGCAGTACAGAAATGATCTCCGTGGCAGATCAGGATGCTCATCATTGCGCGGGTTGAGGAGGTAAAAGAAGTGTGCTGCAACGCGGGGCTTTGCTTAAAAGTCGCTTGCGAACTGATTTCTCTGTGCCTCTGTGTCTCTGTGGTTGGTTTTCGCCAGGAAATTATTAACCACAGACACAAAGGTACAGAGAAGAGTGCGCTCCTTGAGTTTTGGGGCAAAGCTGCAACGCGGTGTTTCGGCAATTGGCGAACTCAACCTGTGGCATGATCTTGATATGAGACTCGAGAAGCTTGACCGTCCGATCAATCTGGACCACGATCACGTTCTGGGGCCACCCGACGCCGAGCTCACGCTGGTCGAGTACGGCAGCTACGCCTGTCCTTACTGCCACGCGGTACATGAGTCCGTCGCGGGACTGCGCAACCGGTTTGGTGACCGGATGCGGTATGTGTTTCGGCACCTTCCGGTGGCTAATAATGAAAACGCGTTACGCGCTTCTGAGCTGGCGGAATACGCGGCTGAAACTACCGGACGTTTCTGGGGCGTTCACGAAGCATTGATGGAGCGCGGACCAGCGTTCTCCGAAGATGACTTCGAACAGATCGCACGCGAGTTCAACCTGCCGCCGACCGCGGAGCACGAGTCCGCGTTAGCAGCGGCGCAGGAACGCGTGCGCGCGGATGCTGAAAGTGCGCGCACCAGCGGCGCGCGCGTGACGCCAACGTTTTTTATAAACGGTCGCCGCTATGCAGGAGCGTGGGACGAAAGCTCGCTGGCAGATGCCATGCTCGAGCCTTTGGGCCACCGCATACAGTCTGCTGCGTTCCAGTTCGTTCGCTGGGGACCATCGTCTGGTTTGTTGCTCGGACTAGCAACGGTGCTCGCGCTCGTGCTTAGTAACTCGCCGCCAGGACCGGCATTTCAGTCGTGGTGGAACACGCGCTTGGGAATTCAGTGGGGCGCAGCCGCATTCGATCTCTCACTGCTCGACTGGGTCAACCACGGGCTGTTGACGATCTTCTTTTTCGTCGTCGGGCTGGAGATCAAGCGTGAGTTCACGGTCGGCCACCTTGCGAGCCTTCGCTCGGGAGCGCTTCCGGTGATTGCGGCGCTGGGCGGCATCGCTCTGCCGGCGATCATCTTCGCCACGATCGCGCCGCCGCACTTGAGGCACGGGTGGGGAGTTCCCATCGGCACCGACACCGCTTTCGCGGTCGCGTTGATCGTGTTACTCGGCGATCGCGTTCCGATTGAGCTGCGCGTATTCCTGACGGCAACCGTAATCATTGACGACATCGTTGCAATCCTGGTCATCGCGCTGTTCTACACCGGCGCCATCGCGACGATCTATCTGATCGCGGCCGCCGCGGTGGTGCTGCTGCTCGTCGTGCTCAATCGCATCGGTGTGTACGGTGCGCTGCCATACGCTGTCTGCGGCATTGTTTTATGGTTCTTCCTGCACGAGGCCGGACTGCACGCGACGCTGGCGGGCGTGCTCCTCGCCGTACTGATCCCGACGCGGCCGCCGGCGAACCTTAGAACGCTGCTGGCGCAGGCAGCGACGGTGATTCATGACGAGGATCTTCACAGAGGCGAAGCGATGCGGCACGGACCGTCCGGGCCGACACTGCGGACGCTCGATACGATCTACTCGCGGATCGAATCACCCGCGGATAAATTGCTTCGGTCAGTCGAGCCGTGGTCCAGCTACGTCGTGCTGCCGATCTTCGCTTTGGCGAATGCCGGTGTCGCCTGGTCCAGTGACGTGTTTCAGCAAAACGGAAGGTTGATGATCGCGATTACCCTCGGCCTGGTCGCGGGGAAGTCGATTGGCATTGTGACGGCGGCTTGGCTCGCGGTGCGGAGCCGCATTGCCGTGAAGCCCGAGGCGTATTCGTGGCGGCAATTGATCGGCGCGGGCGCACTAGGCGGAATCGGTTTCACGATGTCGTTGTTCATCGCGGGCCTGGCGTTTTCAAACCCCGCCGACTATGCCGCCGCGAAGATTGCGATTTTTATCGCTTCAATCATCGCCGCCGTGTTGGGCACGATCATTCTCTACCCGCGGCGGTATGAAGAAAGCGAGTCGGAGTTAGCCGATGAAACCGGCGCCGTCGGCTGCGCGATTTAAAGGTGAGAAGGTGAGAAAAATGGCCGAAGAATTACACGAGCAACCACCAACATCTGCAATCGACGAGGTCCTGAAGGGCTTGGGCGAAACGTCCGCGTGGCAAGAAGGTGTTTATAAGGACATTCATGCGCATCCGGAGCTGAGTTTTCAGGAAACCAACACTGCCGCTCTCGTAGCGTCCAAACTGAAGGAGTTCGGCTACGAAGTCAGCGAAAAGATTGGCCGTACCGGAGTCATCGGCATCCTGCGAAATGGTGAAGGCCAGACGGTACTTGCGCGGGCCGACATGGATGCGCTGCCGGTGCGAGAAAATACAGGACTACCATATGCCTCGACCGTCACCGCCGTTGACGACAAGGGCAACACAGTCGGCGTGGCACATGCCTGCGGTCATGACGCGCATGTGACGTGTCTCCTCGGCAGCGCGCAACTGCTGGCGCAAGCTGCGCAGTCGTGGAAAGGAACTTTCGTCGCCTTATTCCAGCCCGCTGAAGAGGTGGCAGGCGGCGCTAAGGCGATGGTCGACGGCGGTCTGCGCGACCGTATACCCAAGCCG
This sequence comes from Pyrinomonadaceae bacterium, assembly GCA_036503085.1. Classification (GTDB taxonomy): domain Bacteria; phylum Acidobacteriota; class Blastocatellia; order Pyrinomonadales; family Pyrinomonadaceae; genus PSRF01. The sequence goes on from DASXXL010000391.1 coordinate 3,125, forward strand.
GACGTTGCGTTTGCGCAGCACGTGTTAGCTTACCCGGCCGGAAAGATCGGAACGCAGGTCGGACCGGTTCTCTCCGCCGGCGACAGCGTTCGCATCACATTGTTTGGCAAGGGCGCGCACGGCTCGATGCCTCACAACAGCGTCGATCCGGTGGTGCTCGCCGCACTCGTGGTGCTGCGCCTTCAGACGATTGTTTCGCGCGAGACGAAACCAGGCGAGTTTGCAGTTCTGACTGTCGGCAGCAGTGTGGCCGGCTCGAAGAGCAACATCATCTCCGATCG
>DASXXL010000392.1:0-13513 GCA_036503085.1 Pyrinomonadaceae bacterium
CTACAACGGGCTGATCCTGCGCACGATTGTGTTCTTCGGCTGCGCGTGGATCTTCATGAACCTGTTTCGCGGCGACATCGTCGATCGCAGTCTGCATTACTACTTTCTCAGCGCGGTGCGGCGCGAGGTGCTGGTCGTCGGCAAGTACATTTCCGGTCTGGTTACTTCAATCATTCTTTTCACGGGGACGACCGTGATCGCGATGCTGCTGCTTTACGTGCCGCGTTTTTATTCGCAGAGCCTGCGCTACTTCACCGAAGGAAAAGGCCTGACGCAGATTCTCACATACGCCGGCATCACCATTCTCGCGTGCATCGGTTACGGCGCGTTCTTTCTGGTTGTTGGTCTGTTCATCCGCAATCCAATCATTCCGGCGCTGCTGCTCTACGGTTGGGAGTGGCTCAACTTTCTGCTGCCGCCGTTATTGAAAAAGGTCAGCGTCATTCACTATCTCAACTCCCTCACGCCGGTGCCGATTTCTGAAGGACCGTTCGCGGTCGTGGCTGAGCCCACGCCTGCGTGGATCGCGATTCCGAGCATGTTGGGTGTGACGGTGCTCGTGCTGATCCTTGCGGGTTATCGCATCCGGCATATGGAAATCCGCTACGGCAGCGACTAAGCCTTTCGCAAATTTATCTCACCTACTAAAGTTTTAGTGCTGCGGACAAAGGTGGAATTGCGTTGCGAATCGTGGTATAAGCAATGCACCCGCTACCTGAAACGACCCCCATTTTGATCTCTCCCCCGCTCGTCGAATTATGTCCGTTCAAGGGGACTCATTATGCTCAAACGGCTCATCATTTCCTTCGTGATGTTGCTCACAATCGCTTCCGGGGTTTCGGCCCAGTCGTCGCTCTATCGAGATTTTGCCTCGTCGCCAAAGGAGCCTTATTCAGAGTCGAAGCGTCTCTATCATGAGGGTGTGAAGTATGCGCTGGCGGGTTTGTATGCTCAGGCCGCACAGATTTTTCAGCAGGTGGTGAAACTCGATCCGCGCTTTGCCGACGCGCATTTCTCGCTTGGTCATGCGTATGCCGACATGGGCCGATGGGAGAAGGCAGTCGACAGTTTTCAGCGGGCCGTGGAACTGAATCCCAGGGATATCGAGGCACAGGATCGACTCGAACAAGCGCGCGACATGCTGGCGCGCGAGACAGGCAAGAAGCCCGAGAAGGAAATTCCGCAGGCGAAAAAGGACGCTCTCAAGACTCAACCGGCGCCGCAACCAGTCGCTGAACAGATTTCGCTGAACGCCAAACCAGTTGCTCCTGCTGCGATCACGCCGGCCGCGACCACTCAGACCGACGCTTCGACCGCCGAAACTTCAACCACTGCAATTACCGAAGCTACTGAAACAAGCGCCAACGCCGCCGCTAAAGAAATCGCCCTCACAAAACTCTATCGTGTTGGACCAGGCGACGTGCTGGACGTGCGCATCAACGATGCAGCGTCGCCGCAGTCCACTTTGTTTACCGTCACGCCGGCTGGTCTACTCGAACATCCGCTGCTCGCCGAGCCTTTGCACGTCGGCGGCTTGAGTGTCGAAGAGATCGGTACGGCCATCGAAACCGATCTGAAACGCCGCGCGCTGAGCGAGAGTCCGAAAGTCTCGGTGGGCGTTCGTGATTACGCGAGCCACACGATACTCGTCAGCGGCCTCGTGAAGGACTCGGGCACTAAGATTTTGCGACGCGAGGCGATTCCGCTCTATGTCGTCGTTGCCGACGCGCAACCGTTGCCCGAAGCAGCGCGCGTGACGGTGCTGCGTGCTGAAGCAAACGAAACTTACGAGATCGATCTCGGCGAACCGGCCCAGATGAATCTGCTGGTGCGTCCGGGCGACGTGATCTCGTTGCAACCGAACCTCGAGCAGTTTCTGTACATCGGCGGCGAGGTGAAGTCTCCCGGCGAGAAGACGTACCGGCGCGGATTGACTCTGACGCAAGCGATCATCGCTGCCGGCGGTGTGACGCCGAAAGCGAAAGAGGCGCGGTTAGGCCGTGATGACGGCCACGGATTCCTGACTATTACGCGTTTAAAGTTAAAGGATATCGAATCGGGGAAATTGCCGGACCCGGTGGTTCGTCCTGGTGACCGGATCATGATCGTGAAATAACATGGCTTCCGCGGAAAGAAAATTACCGATGCCTGATGCTGCGACGCTTGAGCTGTGGCGCGTGGCGGAAGATGGCGACGTTGAGGAGCTTGCCGGGCTGCTGCGGCGTGTGCCGGACATCAACGCGTGCAACGAGCACGGTATGACGGCGTTGATGCGTGCCGCGCAGAATGGGCGTGTGAAGATGGTGCGTGCGCTGCTCGAACACGGCGCTGATGCGAACCTCAAGCGCAACGACAAGTTCACCGCGTTGGCACTCGCGGCGTTTTTTGGGCATACGGAAGTTGTCAGGACGTTGATGGAGCATGGCGCGGATTTGCAAGCGTCGACTCGGGGTGGAACGTCGCCACAGATGTGGGCCACCGCGCGTACGTTCAATGAAGTCGTCGATCAACTTGAGAAGCCTGTCGCAGCGCCGGTTGTTGAACCGCTTGCCACAGTTAGAGAAAAGCCTGCGGCTCCAGTCGGTCGAGTTACGGCTGCTGTCATTCGGGAAGCGCCTGCTGTCATTCGGGAAGCGGGTGCTGTGAAACGGGAAGGGCCGTTGGTCGTGAGGACGCTCAAGGAGCCGCCGGAGATCTGGGACCTGGTGCATGAAGCGCCCCGCGGTTTCGATGCGCGCTCCGCGTTTTTGACGCGGTTGCGATCTATGAAGACTGGGTTTGCGTTCCGCGCGGTGGCGGCGGTTGTTTTGATGGGCATGTGCGTCGTGGGTGTCCTCGTGTTGCGTGGCGTGCAGGCGCGTAGTGAACGAAGTGTCGAGCCGTCGCAACCGAGCGCTGCTTCTCAACCTGTTACGTCGAAGCCCGTCACTGCTCAACCCAATAACGCTGCGCAACCCGTGGTGCCGGTTGCTCCTGTCGCGAGTGAAACCATTACAACGCCGGAAGCTGCGACTCAGCCGGTCGTGCCTGCAAGTGTAGAGAACAACAGGCCGACCGTTGTCACCCGAAAATATTCTGGTGCGCGCGTCGTGAGTTCGCATCGCTCAGCGCGTGATGTAACGCCAGTAGCAGTTGAGGAAGCTGGTCCACCTGTTGCAGCGCCAGTCGAAAAATCAACGCCGCCTCGCGTCGAACCGAGCGGAAGGCCAAAAGCAACTGCGCCTTTGAGTCCGCAGTTAATCACACCCGCAAAGAGTCCCACGACCAAAGCTAAAGTCATCCAGTGGCCTTGAGGCGGCGTCTAGCGCAAGGCCTTTTGTAAAGGGGATTGGAGTCGAAGTCGTAGACCGCTCACCATTAGAGTTACTGGAAACCTAGCGCGCCCGCGGAAGTCAGGCTATGCGTGCAGCGCGGGACGTTTGATTACACCGCCCGAGGCGTCTGCGAGGGATTGCACGATCACGAAGGCGTCGCGATCGATCTCTTTCGCCAGACTACTCACCCTTCCAATCTCCAACCTCGTCACGACGCAATAAAGAATGTCCTGCGGCTGGTCCGTCAATCCGCCGCGGCCGTTGTAAACAGTCACCGCGCGATTCAATGTGCGAATGATCTCGCGTCTGATCTGGTCGCTCTGCGCCGACATTATGATGATCGCCGTGTACTCCTCGAGCCCATGGACCAGAAAGTCAACCGTGCGCGAAGCCGCGAAGTACGTGAGGATCGAATACATCGCTGACTCAATACTAAGAAAGAACGCCGCCGTGCTGAAGATGACGATGTTCAGCACCAGGATCACATCGCCGACATGTATTAGCGGACTGCCTTTACTCACGAGCAGCGCCGCGATCTCCGTCCCATCGAGCACCGCGCCACCACGCATCGCGAGACCGATCCCCGCGCCGATGAAGAACCCGCCAAAAACAGCCGTGAGCAATTTGTCAGGCGTGACGTCGGGAAACTTTATGAGCGCCAAACAGATCGCGAGACCCGCAATCGCGATCGCGCTCTTGATCGCAAACTTGCGACCGAGCTGGCGATAACCGAGCGCGATGAACGGCACGTTGATGACCAGAATCAACACCCAGAGCGGAAAGCCAAGCACCGCCGAGAGCAGCATCGACACGCCCGTAACGCCGCCGTCGATGAAGTGACTCGACAACAGAAAACCCTTCAATCCGAACGCGGCGGAAAATGTTCCTAAGACGATCAGACCGATATCCAAGAGTTCGCGCATGACTCTCCTCATCAATTACCTCCGATGCTGGTTGCTGTGTGTATGCCAGTCTATACGAGGATGTCGAATTGCGCACCGCACGCCCCACCGTTCAAGTAAAAGCGCAGCGACAAGGAGCGCCGGTCGGATGTAGACTGTGCTCGCTATGGGCAAGCCAATTCAGATCCTGTTACAGACCACTATCCCCGCGGTTGCAGACGATTGGAACATCGACAGGTTTTCGCTGTTGCGCGAACACCTGACTTCGCTCACGGACGAACAAGAAGCGCCGCTTTATCAAGTCACCGCCCGCAACCGCGAAACGAATGCCGCGGGCGACGATATAATTCTGAGCAAGCTTGACGAGACGGACTTCGACGAGCTCTGGCTCTTCGCAGTCGACACCGGCGATGGTCTGACGAAGACCGACTGCGAAGCCATCACGCGCTTTCATAAACGAGGTGGCGGCATTCTCTCGACGCGCGATCATCACGATCTCGGTTCGTCGTTGTGCACGTTGGGCGGCATCGGCCGCGCGCATTTCTTTCACTCGCAAAACCAGGATCCCGATGCATCGCGGCATGTTCGTGATGACGAGGGAAACCAGGACATTTCGTGGCCCAACTATCACTCGGGCGCGAACGGCAACTATCAACGCGTGACACCAGTCGAGCCGGTTCACGAACTACTCAGAAAAGGATCGGGAGTCATCGAGTATTTTCCGGCGCATCCGCATGAAGGCGGCGTCGGCGTCCCCGCGGACCTGAAGAACGGCCGCGTTGTCGCGACCAGCGTGAGTCAAACTACTGGTCAACACTTCAACCTGATCGTCGCGCTCGAAAACCATGACGATGCGCACGGTAATCAGTGTGGCCGTGCAATCGCCGAGTCGAGCTTTCATCACTTTGCCGATTACAACTGGGACATCGCGCATGGCTGTCCCAGCTTTCTGCTCGAACCTGCCGGCGACGAGATCAGGCGCGATCCCGCGCGGCTGAACGACATCAAGACTTACGTCGCCAACGCGGCGCGCTGGTTGTCGCCTCGATAAGCTTCACGCTCAATCCTCAAATCGAGATTCTGAAACAAGCACGCTTGTCGGTGTGATACGATGACTGTGCTCTCACACTCAGACTCCGCATGGGAGATCTCCCCAATGACAAAATCAAAGAACGGCTTGACGCGAAGGCGTTTTCTTAAAGGAGTGGGCCTGGCGGGCGGCTCCGCGGCGCTTTACGAAACGATGACCGCGCTCGGGTTGATCAATATGCCCGAGGCGTGGGCGGGACCGCCGCAACTCGGCGCCGGCTCGGGCGCCGGCAAGAAAGTGATCATTCTCGGCGCGGGCATCGGCGGGTTAACTGCCGCTTACGAGTTGCTGCGCGCGGGTTACAAATGCCAGGTCATCGAGTTGACGGAACGGCCGGGCGGACGGAACCACACCGCCCGCCGCGGCACGGTGTTGATTGAAAAGAACAAGAAGGGTCAAACACTTCGACAAGTCTGCAACTTCGACGAAGGTCTCTATCTCAACCTTGGACCAGGGCGGCTGCCGTATCATCACCGCCGCGTACTGCACTATTGTCAGGATCTCGGCGTGAAGCTCGAAGTCTATATCATGGAAACGATGGCCAACCTGTTTCAGAGTGACAAAGCCTTCGGTGGCAAGGCGCAGATTCGGCGACATATCTACAATGATATTCAGGGATACATCTCGGAGATGTTAGCGAAAGCCGTGAATCAAAAAGCTCTCAACGATGAGTTGAGCGGAGACGATCGAACCAAGCTGCTTTCGCTCTTGCAGGTCTTCGGCGATCTGCAATCCAATTACACTTACACCGGCTCGACGCGCGACGGTTGCGAGATCACCGTCTACGAACCGTGCGAGGCGGGACCAAAGCTGCCGCTGAACCAACTGCTCGATTCCAACTTCTGGGGCCATCGCTTCTATCAGTCGTTCGAGTACGAATGGCAGCCTACGCTCTTTCAACCGGTCGGCGGCATGGACAAGATCGTCGATGGTTTCATCAACAAGGTGGGCCGGCTCGTGCAGTACCGCACGGAAGTTTTGCATATTCAAACGCGTGACGACGGCGTGACGGTTTCGATTCGCGATTTGAAAACCGGAGCTCGCAGTAACATCAATGCCGATTACTGCATCAGCAACATTCCGCTGCCGCTGCTCTACAAGATCAGTAACAACTTCGCGGAAGACTTCAAGGACGCGGTGTCGAAGTGCGTCTACGATCCGACGTGCAAACTCGGCTGGCAGGCAAACAGTCGTTTTTGGGAAAACAATCAGAACCAGATCTACGGTGGCATCAGCTACACCGACGATCCGATCACGCAGATGTGGTATCCGTCGTACGACTATTTCACGAAGAATGGCACGTTGACGGGCGTTTATAATTACAGCAACGACGCCCTTGCGTTTGGCGAGATGAGTCTCGAGGACAGAATCAAGACTGCGCGCAAGGGCGCGGTCAAGTTTCATCGCGAGTTTGCCGACGAGCGGCTCGTTCCGTCCAACAAAGCAATCTCGATCGCGTGGCAAAATATTCCGAACGAGGGCGGCGGCTGGGCCGACTGGGATCCCAACAGCGTAGATCATGCGAAAGCTTATGCGCGTTTGCTGGCGCCGGATCGACGTTTTTATGTAGTGGGCGATCAGGTGTCGCAGCTTCCCGGCTGGCAGGAAGGCGCGATGATGTCGGCGGAGCACGTAATCGAGCAGATTGGCGGCAAGCGGTTGTTGAAGGTGCCGCAGATCAAACACGCTCCGAACACGCGCCGTCTCGTTGAGGGCCGTTAACGGGTGCTCACTGAATGATTGAAACGACACTTCATCAAACACCGCAGCGAGTTCGTGGGGTTGCGAGACGAAGCGCTGCGGTCGGTGTCGTTGCGTGGGTGTTGCTCGTGCTCGCGGTCACGACTGATTCGCACGAGACGGAGTTGATTCATCGAGTCGTGTTCTTCGCGGTGCTGGTGATCGTGCCGCTGGGATTGTCGCTCGCGCCCGACGAACAGACGACGGGTTTGGGTCTGTATCGTCTCGCTGTGTTTCTGGAACCACTGGCCGGAATTTTAGCGATCGCCTCTTTCTTTTTCGAGAAAGGCACTGCATCGGCTGTGCTCGCGGCGCCTTGGTTTGTCTTCACCGTTATCGTCGCGTTATTTGGCGTGACGCGATTGCTCTCGCGCGGGCTGTTTCCGTTGCCCGAAACGAGCGTTGACGCGGGTTTGCTGTATTTGCCCGTCGGCGGCGCGTGGCTGATCATTTATCGCCTCGGCGTTCAGCCTTTCGACTACGGCGAGACGATCATTCTGCTTACCGTGGTCCATTTTCACTTCGCCGGATTCGCGGCGCCGATCGTCGCCGGGATAGCAGGACGAGTCTTGGCGCGAAGCAAGGTTGGAACAGTGTTTCCGGTGATTGTAGTGGCGCTGATTGCTGCGATGCCGTTGGTTGCGGCGGGCATCACGTTTTCACCGTGGCTGGGTTTGGCAGGCACGCTGCTGCTTTCGCTAGGACTCGTACTGCTCGCCGTACTCACGATCGCGAGACTGTTGCCGGCGATTGCTTCGCTAAGTGCGCGCGTGCTGCTTTTGATAGGGGCACTATCGAGTTGTGTAGCGATGGTGCTCGCTTGTCTCTACTCGTACAGCATCGTGGCCCATGTCCTGATTCTCAGAATCCCGACGATGGCGATGACGCACGGCTTGCTGAACGCGTTTGGCTTTGCGACGTGCAGTCTGCTCGCGTGGTCCATGCTAAGCACGAAAGAGCGCGCGTTTACTCCACCGCCGCGATCCCCAGTTGTCGCACCGCCGCGTTAAATGAACCGACTCGCCGCCGCGAGATTGGCACTTTAACTCCGCTCTCGAGTATCGCGAACAACGCGCCGGATTGAGTGCGTCTCAGCTCACGCACTGCGTCGAGCCGAACGAGCGCGCGTCGATGCGCGCGTACAAAACCGTGCTGCTGCACGCGCTCTTCGATTAACTGCAGCGACTCACGCAGGAAGTAACTACGCGTGCCAACCCACAGTTGCGAATAGTTTCCCGCGGCTCCGATCCAATCGATTTCATTCAGGTGCAGCACCGTCGCGCCGCGGCTGGTGGTTACGACGATCATTTCATCGCGCGCCGGACCAGAGCTTGATTGCAAACGTTTGCGCAAACGCTTCATCGTCGCGGCAAAGCGTGCTTCGCTGACCGGCTTCACCAGGTAATCGAGCGCTTCTGTTTCGAAAGCCCGAATCGCAAACTGATCGAACGCGGTGAGAAACACGACGGCGGGCATGCGCTCGACCGTGCGCCGCTTGATCACTTCGAAGCCATCGACGCCCGGCATCTGAATGTCGAGAAAGAGAACGTCGGGCAGCGAAGCATCGAGCGCCGCGAGCACTTCCGCGCCGTTGCGACATTCTCCGGCCACCGCAAACTCCGGAAACGCAGCTAACAGTTGTCGGACACCGCGACGCGCGGCGGGCTCGTCGTCGGCAATCAACGCTGTCCACTTACCTGGTTTCATCTTCTGCTGCGGGACGCATCTCGCGGTAGGGCACGCGCAACGTCGCGATTGTACCGCCTTCGGCGCGTCGCATGATTACGAGCGAGGCGCGGTCGCCGTAAAGCGCACGCAGACGTTCGCGCGTGTTCTCGATGCCGTGACCCGCGGGTGGCGCGAGTTGCGGATCGATACCGACGCCGTCGTCGATCACGGTCAACTGCAAAAACTCGCCGTCACGCTCAGCGGCAACAATTAGTAAACCTGCCTCCGTGCGGCGCGCGATGCCGTGACGGATCGCGTTTTCGACGAGGTGTTGCAGCGCAAAACTCGGCATCGCCGCGGACAAAAGCGCATCGGGAATTCTGAATTCCGGCCGCAAGCGATCTGAATAACGTGCCTGTTCGATCGCGACGTATTGCCGCACGAGCTCGAGTTCTTCGCCGAGTGTTACCTCGTTGGCCTGGTGGCGCGTGAGCGTGCTGCGCAAGAGTTCGCTGAGATGCTCGACGATGCGTACCGCGGTGGCGCGTTCGTTATCGCGGACCAGCACCGCGATCGTGTTCAGGGTGTTGAAAAGAAAATGCGGATTGAGTTGCGCTTGCAGAGCGGCGAACCGCGCACTCGAGAGTTGTTCCGAGAGCCGCGCGACCTGCACTTCGCGTTCGCGCGCTTCGATGAAGTAACGCGTCGCGTGTTCGATGCCGACCATGCAGAGATACACCGCCACGCCGAAAGGCAAGGTGATGAAGATCCAGCTCAGCCATTCGAGGCCGATGCGCGACCAGTTTGCGTTCTGAAATAGCTGCGGCGCGAAGATGCTGACAAGGACGAGGCGCAGGAGCTGACCGCAGGTGGCCCACGCGACGCAGAACAATAGAGAAAACAGGAGATGCAGCACGATGCGTCGCGCGAGGTGCGGGCGCGTCAGCGGCCAGCGTTTGGAAACGGCGAACACGCCGGGCGTGAGGATCGCGTACATCAGCCAGTCGCCAAACTCGAACAGCAGCTCGCGACTCGTTGCGGGCTCCCAACCTTGCAGCTTCGCTTGCGCGAGACGATTGATGACCGCGAACACGGCGGGCACAATCCAGGCCGCCGATACGATCATCCAGGGACGCAGGCGTCGCATTTGCACCGCGCCACACTACCGTTGGTCCAGCGCGCGCGCAACAGAATTCCGCGGCCGCGACCGTTCACGTCAAGACAAACGCCGCTCGCGTATTAATAGTTGAGACTTCGCAGCCGCGCGGCTAGGATTCGCGGCGACTTTGATTCGGGAGGTAAATCATGTCGCTAAGAACTCTCGTGCTCGTGCTGTGTTTGAGTGTCAGTGCGTACGCTTCGATCGCGAAGGATGACGCGGCGCGCGCCGCTGATGCCGCCGCCATTCGCGCGCATATCGAAAGCATCTTTCAGGCCTTTATTGACGGCGACGAGCAGAAGATCTTCGCCACTCATTCGGAAGACTGGCGCGGCTTTCTCGAAGGCTCGCGCACGCCGATCAAAGGCATCGACGAGTACATGCGCGCGAACGGCATCGATTGGCCCAAGCCCGCGAACGCGCCGAAGCCAGGCCCATATTTTCCGAACGGCACGACGTACAAAGTCAGTGATTTCGACGTGCAGTTTTATAGTCCGGAGTTGGCGGTCGCTTCGTTCTTTGGCGAGTTTGTGCGCGACGGTGTGACGCTGCGCCGGTTTCGCATCATGGACGTCTACGGGAAGCGAAAGGGAAGTTGGATTCAGGTCGCTTCGCACACCGTGATCGATCCGGAGTGGCGTGCGGAGCAGATGTCGAAGCCGCTGACGATCGGCCCAGGGATTCGCGATCGCATACTCGCGGCGCGCGAGAAAGTGTGGCGCGCCTGGTTTGCGAACGATCGCGCGGCGCTGGAGAAGTTGATACCGGAAGAAGTGATCGCGATCGACAACGGCGGCGAGGGTTTCTCTGATCGGGCCGTGGTTTTTGCTGGCGCGCAACGCTTTGCCGATAGCGGCGGGAAACTCGTGCGGCTGGAGTTTCCGAAAACAGAGATTCAGGTTTACGGCAACACGGTGCTGGTTTATACGACGTACGTTTACGAGACTGACGTCAAAGGACAGCGCAATACCGCCAGCGGCCGCGCGACCGAGATGTTTGTCAGACGCGGCGACGAGCTGGTGAATGTCGGTTGGCACATGGACTCAGGAAAGTGAGGGCCGCAGACCGGCCAGCTCTTCTCTGTGCACCTCTGTGTCCTCTGTGTCTCTGTGGTTAACAATTTCTCGGCAAGAGCCAACCACAGAGACACAGAGGACACAGAGGTGCACAGAGAATGAGCTAGCGACCGAGTTGATAAAGGTTGTTAGTAAATGTTCCCGCCGGCCTGCGTTGAAGTCACTGCGCCGTTATTGACGTTCAGCGTGTAGGCCACTCCGCCCGTTCCACTCCAGGTAGAGAAGTCGAACGTCCCACCTTGCGGCAATTTGTAGACACCGATATTCAGATAGGTCATCGGCGTCTTCGCTGCGAGTACCTGTGCTGGTCCGGGCGCTTGCAGGAAATAAGCCGCGCCGACTCCCACCATCGACGCCGCGCCGTTAGGCAAAACAAGCAACGCAGTTTCCTCGTCGATGCCGATGCCGCGCGGTTGTGCGGCCCAACCGTTGTCAACGATACGCGCGAGAAAGACGAGCGACCTTCCCATGCGATCGCGCGTGACGAAATGCGAGTCGTAGATCTTGTTCTGGCCCAGGGTGGATTGGAAGAGATCTCGATCGAGCGTGACGTAACGGTGAAACGGATTCGCGAGTGCCTGGCTCGAGGTCACTGAACCGAGTTCGCCGGTGTAAATGAACTGACTCAACACCGCGAGACCCGCGCTTGTGCCGCCGACCGGAGCATGTTTTGAGTTGAGCAGAAAGTTCACGCCCGTTTGCACCGCGGTGCCACGCCACAAGTTAACGTAAGTTGATTGATCGCCGCCGGCGATCCAGAGCGCTTCCGCGTTTTGAATTTGACTACTCACGTACGCGGAGTTCGCGCCGGTGGTGCTGGTGATGATGATGGTTTCCACCGAATCCATCTGCGGACAGAGTTGTTGAATGTAAGGGTTGTAAGCATCGGTGCCGGTGGTCCTGATCACGACGAAATCTCCGCCGCCGGCGCGTTGGCACATCCACTGAAACGCGGCGTCGACGTCTGTGCCGCCGCCCATCAGCACGAGGCCGGGGCTGAGGTTTGGCGACTGTTGCGCGTCCGCGGGATTGCCGACGATGAATGATGTAAAGCCGGTTTTGTTCGCCGCAGCGTACAGCGGCGCGGCGAGGAGACAGAGGGTTACGACGATGAGCATCAGTTTACGTGCGATGGGTAGAGAAACTTCGGCCAGGGTGAGCATGAGCGATCCTCCTGTTGTGATGAATTAAGAGACGGCGGAGGAGTTATATCACTGAAGGGGTTTGGAGGAGAAGAAATTGTCAGCTTTGCGGCGCGAGCAGTCTCTGGCAGATCAACTTTGCGGAGGTGCGTACGGAGATCGTGAAGCCGAAGAACGGACCGAAGTCCTGTGCAGCCGGCATGCTGGTGATGAACAGACCCGGAATGGATGTTTCGAAATTATCGTCGAGAACGGGGAAGCCGTTGCGAGTTTCGAGTCTCGTGATGATGTTGGGCGAGAGAATTGGTAAGCGCGCGATGTCGACTTTGTATCCGGTGGCGAGAACAATCGTGTCGATGTTGATTGTTTCGCCGTTGCTCAGCACTACTTCGAGATCGCCGTTCGGTTTCTCTGTGCATGTAACAAGCTGAGTCTGTGGATGGATGTGGACGCGATCGTCATTGAGACGCGGTGCGAGCCACGGTTCGAGTTTTAGGCGGCCTTCGGCCCACAGGCGATGACTGACTTCGTCTTTTTCTGTTTGCGACAAACGCCGGAACCAACTCGGATCGTCGGCCATGTTGTCGACCAATTCATTCACCCAGGACCAGTCCGCGACGTCGAAAGCGGGACTCGCGTGCCGGTGTGAAAGATGAATTTCTCTCGCGCCGGCCTCGAGCAGGAGTGCAGCCCATTCGTAAGCGCTCTGTCGCCCGCCGATGATGAGAAAGCGTTTGTCTTTGGCGTCGCTGAAGTCGACGAAGCTGGAGGTGTGTTGATAGCGGCTGCGCGGAAGTTGTGCTTTGAGTTCGTTGGGTATGTTGGCGAAGTGTTTGAAACCCGGCGCGAGCACGACGCGGTCAGCGCTTATTGTCTCTCCGGTGTCTGTTCTGGCTGCAAAACCCTCGTTCGTGTCGGAAGAGTCTAACTGTTCGATGTAGAGAGGCAGTGGATTGATGTTCTTCTGCTGCCGGAACCACTCAGCGTACGAAAGATATAACTCTAGCGACAACGGTTCGACGTCTTTCGGAGTCTTGCCTTGCGTACGGAGGAACGCCTCAATCGTATGCTCGTTCTGCGGATCGAGATGCCAATCGCACGCGGAGCGCAGAAACATACCTTTCGGCATATTCTCGCGCCAAAACCCCATCGCCTTGCCGACGATAACGTGTTCAATGCCGTCGTGCGCTGCCTGCGCGCCCAGCGCAAGCCCAAACGGCCCTGCGCCGATGATTAAAAGATCAGTGTTCATTAAGTTAACGGGCCGGGTAAACTCAGCTTACTGCTCAAGCTTCACGGCGAGTTTATCAGCCAATTTTGGATCCAAGGTAGTGAGGAGCGTGTATTCCTCATGCGCCAATGTCGGTTCAGCAGTCTCGATGTAAAGCAGGCCTAGTTCATAATGCGCGGCTGCCCATTCAG
>DASXXL010000393.1:0-3160 GCA_036503085.1 Pyrinomonadaceae bacterium
CATTCCGATTGGACTTTGGGCCAACTCAAGGACCAACTGGTCCGGGAGTTTTCCGGCGCGCCGTTTCCGCCGCTGCACAACTTGACGATTCCCGAGCAGGACGCGCGCGCGCCCGAGGAAGATTGGACCGCGGGTCTGCCGATCGTGCGACGCGGCATTCAGTTCCAGGATTGGAAAGAAGTCATCAACGGTATCCTGCTGAGTCTCGAACAAACGGAAAACTACGAACGCGAGCGTGGGCCGGAAGGCTCGCGCGACGATTGGCACGATCGCAGCGTCGGCATCAGCGATGCAGTGGCGAAGGGCGTCGGCAAGTGGATGCCGGAAGAGTTGATGGCCCTCGCTGAGGGGCACGGAAAGAAATGAGTTTTTTCGACAAGATGTTTGTGGATCCGAAGTACCAAACGACTGACCCGCGCAAGCCGGAAGAGATCGAGGACCCCGAGATCGTGATCAGTCCCGACACGCACCGTGAGAAGCGTATTCCGCCGGGGCAGTCGCGCACGAAGAAATGGCCGGTGCTCGATGCGCACGGCACGCCGCAGATCGATCTCGAGACGTGGTCGTTTGAAGTTGAAGGACTTGTCGAGCACCCGCTGAAGTGGTCGCTGGATGAGTTTATGCAACTGCCGCCGGTGCGTGTTTACGCTGACTTTCATTGCGTCACGCGCTGGTCGCGGCTCGACAACGTTTGGAGCGGCGTCTCGACGCGCGAGATCGCGAACCTCGTCGGGATCAAACCGGAAGCAAAGTTTGTGCTCGCGTTGGCTTACGACTACGGTTGGACCACGAACGTTCCGCTCGAGTATTTCCTGAAAGAGGATTCGTTATTTGCCTGGGCGCACGACGGCCAACCGATTCCGCCCGAACACGGTGGGCCAGTTCGCTTGATCATTCCGCAACTCTACGCGTGGAAGTCGGCCAAGTGGGTGAAGGGCGTGCGTTTTCTTGAAAAGGACGAGGCGGGTTTTTGGGAGCAGGGCGGTTACCACATGCGCGGCGTGCCGTGGGGACCGGGTGACGGCGAAAGATTCAGGTGGTCGTGAGTGCCGCCAGTATGACGGGTGTAGTTCCGAAAGATGCGGCGGCGGTAATTCTTCTCCGGCAGAATACAGATCCGCAAAATCCGGAAATTTACTGGGTGAAGCGCAGCGATAAGCTCGCTTTTCTCGGCGGTTATCATGCGTTTCCCGGCGGGCAGATTGACGCGGGCGACGCAGAGGTCGACGTGCGCAACGCGCCTGATGCAGTGACCGCCGCGATGATCAGCGGCGCCGCACGCGAACTGTTCGAAGAGTTAGGCGTACTCGTCACGCACGGCGGTGAAGCGTTGACGAAAGGCCAGCGCGCATCGTTACTCGACGATCTCGAATCGGGCCGCATGTCGTGGCCCGCGTTATTGAAACACTACGAGCTCTATCTCGACGCAAACGATTTCACTTACGTCGGACGTTGGGTAACACCGCCTTTCAATGCGCGACGCTTCGATACATGGTTCTTTCTCGTTAACTGTCCACCGAAACAGGAACCATTGATAACCGACGGCGAGTTGCAGGACGGTGAATGGATCACCGCGAGCGACGCTTACCAACGTTGGCTGCGCGATGAAGTCGTGGCGGTGCCGCCGACGCTACACGCCCTGCGAACGATCGCCGGCGGTCTCACGCCCGATCTCGTCGATCGTTTCCTGTCACTCAACAACGCCCGCGGTGAGATCGCACGCCGCATCACGTTTCGACCAAACTACATCTGCTTTCCGGTGCGCACGCCAACGCGCCTGCCCGCGACGCACACTTGCTGTTATTTGATCCACACGTCGCAGGAGATGCTGATCGTCGATCCGGGTTCGCCTTACGAAGACGAGCAACAGGCGTTGGCTGAGTGCGTTGACGACATGATCGCTGAGGGCCGGTGCGTGCGTGCGATCGTCATCACTCATTTGCATCCCGATCACATCGGCGGCGTGAACGTTTTAAAAGCGCATCTTGGCGGCAACATTCCCGTCGCCGCACACGCCGACACAGCAGCGGCGCTAACCGATATTCAAGTCGACGAGCTCATCGCAGACGGCGACGTGATCACGCTCGCCGGCAATCCAGCAGTGAAGTTGAAAGCGTTGCACACGCCCGGACACGCGCGCGGTCATCTCTGTTTTCACGATGCAGATCGCGGCGCGTTGTTGACCGGCGACAACATCGTCGGCGTCGGTTCCGTCTTGATCGATCCGCCCGAAGGCAACATGCGCGACTATCTCAACTCTCTCGAACGCATGCGCGCGTTGCCGAATCTTTCGGTGCTGTTTGGCGGTCACGGACCCGCTGTCGCTGCGCCGTATCGCAAGATCGACGAGTACATCTCGCACCGGCTCGAGCGCGAACAGCATATTTTGCAGGCGGTGCGTGAAGGCGCGACAGATCCGAAACAAATTGTTGCCAAGGTTTACACCGACGTTTCCCCCAAAGCTTACGCCATGGCCGAACGCGCGGTGCTCGCGCATCTCGAGAAGCTGCGCGAGGACGGGGCGTTTTAGATTACAATCTCTCCCACCTAAAAACGATGGATTACCCAAGGACCCTTCGCGAACTCAAGGCGTTCAGGTATCGAAGCCGTTCGGTCAAGGACGAACTGCGTGACAACCTGATCAAGAAATTGCGGGCGGGCGAGAAACTGTTTCCCGGCATCGTCGGTTACGACGACACCGTTATTCCGCAACTCGTCAACGCGATCCTGTCGCGGCATAACCTGATCCTGCTCGGACTGCGCGGCCAGGCCAAGAGCCGCATCATTCGCCAGCTTACCGACCTGCTTGACGAACGCATTCCGATTCTCGCGGGCTCGGAAGTAAACGACGATCCATTTCATCCGATCTCCGCTTACGGCCGGCACACGCTCGCGCAACACGGCGACATGGCGCGTATCGACTGGATCGATCGCGACGCGCGCTTCGTTGAGAAACTCGCTACGCCGGACGTAACTGTTGCCGACATCATCGGCGACGTCGACCCGATCAAAGCCGCAAAGGGCGGGCACCTGCTGAGTGACGAATTGACGATTCACTACGGCCTGCTGCCGCGCGCGAATCGCGGCATCTTCGCCATCAACGAACTGCCCGACCTCGCCGGCAAAATCCAGGTTGGTCTTTTCAACATCATGCAGGAAG
>DASXXL010000394.1:0-6945 GCA_036503085.1 Pyrinomonadaceae bacterium
AGCCATTGGTTGCGAACAAATTGTGGGCGGGGATATTCGGGACGAGGAATCGCTTCAGTCATAGACAGGATGACAAGATTAACAAGAGTTTCAACAATTCAATAGTGGACTACTAACCCTTCCTTTCCTCAACGTACATCCTGTTCATTCTGTAATCCTGCCGTTCGAAAAAGTACTGTTCCAAACCTTGTTCGAGCGACGGCATCAACGTGCCGCGCTCACTGGATAATGCACTGAACGCCGGCCGCCTGGCCGCGAGACTCAGTGAAGCGTTCGGCCGGCCGCGCACGTGCGCGTGATTCGTGCCGCCCATCTCCGCCGCCATCTTAGCAAAATCGGCCCACGTCGCCGCGCCGCCGTTAGCGAGATGCCACACGCCGTGTTCGCCGTCGATCAATAGATCGAGGGTAGCGTTCACGAGATGCGGCACGTACGTTGGCGAGATCGTTACGTCGTCGGCGGCGACGAAGTGATTGCCCCTCGACGTTGTTTGCAGCACGGCATGCACGAAGTTGTACTCGTCCCACGGTCCAAAGAAAGCGCTCGTGCGGATGATCAAGGCGTCTGAAAACTGTCGCAGCACTTCCGTTTCCGCGCGCGCTTTGCTCAGGCCGTAAACATTCAAGGGCGAACCCTGATCGCGTTCGACGTACGCTTCGTTCTTCTCGCCGTTGAAAATGAGGTCCGAAGAGAACGTCACGAGCGGAAGCTCGCGATCGGCGCAGACCGCGGCCAGATTAGCCGGGCCGGACACGTTCTCGCGCATACATCGCTCGACGTCGTTTTCCGCGTCGTCCACACGCACGTAACCTGCCGCATTGATGATGGCCCACGGTTCGAAACGTTCGACCGCGGCTTTCACTGACTCCGCTTGCGCGATGTCGAGCTCCTGTCGCGTCAACAGGTAATAAGATAGTCCGCGCTGTTCGCAGAGACGCGCAAAGGCTTTGCCGAGCGTTCCCGTCGCGCCAGTGATCAGGAGGGCACGGCCGAGCGTGCCGCGCGAACTCGTGTGTCTCACGCTTGCGGTGATCTCGTTTGAATTGTCGTTTGCGCCGCGCGGGTGCAAGCGATCGAAACGTCGCCACCAGCCCGAGCTATCGAGCACCGGATGATCGAACTCTTCGCCGGCAGCGAGTGTTTGCATCATCTTCGCGAGCGCCGTCGCTCGCGGCACACTGCCGCGCAGATCGAACACGCCGGATTCGTAACAACCGTCGTCTCTGGTCAAGAGACTGTTCCAATCGAACGAGCCAAACGCCGCCCAGGCCGTGACCGCGCGAATGTCGACTGCTTCGTTACGCAACGATTGCGCGGCGTTCCAGATCTCTTTGAACCAGCGTAGTTGTTCTTCGCGCGTGCAGGCTAGATGTGCTTCGGTGATCGCGAGCGGCCGCTTGTAACGGTCCCATGCTTCCTTGATAAGCGCCTTCGGCTCGAGCATGCCGTGCGGGAAAGCCCGCACTGCTTCGACGTCCGCGTACGTTTGTTGTCCGTTTCCGCCGTGACACGAGACCGGATAACGGCCGATCCGATGGTCCAAAAAGCGTTGACTTGTGACGTAGTGGTTCAAGCCGAGAATATCGGGCGGCAACGGGTTATCGCGGAACCATTGAAGCTCATCAGTCTTGATACCGGCGTGCCGAAAATCTTGCCACATGCGCTTTTTGTTATTCAGCTTGCCGGTCAACAAGTCGAACGTGAGCCAGCGGCGTTCGTTTTCAAACTCCGCCTGGTGCGCGAGCGGCCGCGTGCTGTAGGTTTTGCCGAGATCTTCCGTTTGGATCAGACGCGCGCACGGATTCACCTTGCGGATCTCGCGCATCGCGAGCACGGTCGCGCGACACTGCGCCAGCATCGCTTTCGCAAACAGCAGCGCGTCGCGTTTGTGTGGATACCAGTGGCCGTAGAGACAACTGAAGCGCGCGGTCGTCAGCGGTTCGTTGACGGGCGTGTAGTCGTCGACCCACGGAAATCGCTTCGCGACTGCCGCGGCAAACTGGGCCAGCTTTTCCGGAAACTCGGGATCGAGAAGATTTGTGTAAGGTGGTCCACTGCCGTGATGCAGCAGTCCGACGATAGGCCTGATGTCGAGCCGCCGAAGATGGTTGAGACGCTCGTCGGCCCAGCGCCAGTCAAACTCGTCTAGATTGTGCGGGGCAGTGCGCTCCCACAGAACTGGATAGCGCACGGTCTTGACGCCCAGCGACGCGAGGCGATCGAGATCGCTGACGCGTAACGCATGCCCGCTGCGTTCAATCTGATCCGAATAGTTATCGCCTACCCGATTAACTGTCGCTTCTATGCCGGCCCAGAGCGCTAGCGCTGGTTCGGCTTGCACCGCAGAATCTCTCATCTCAAACACATCTAAGTCTGGGTCACTGGCTGACGCTGGGGCGGCTGACTCCGCGGGCTCGGCAGATGATGACCTTTGCCGTTCCCATTTCCGTTCCCATTCGCCGTGCGCGCGATCCCACTCACCATCACCAGCGCTTCTTTGCGTTTCACGCTGTGCATCTTCGAGTAAACAGTCAAAGCCTGGGCCACGATTTGGTCCATGTTGTAATACTTGTACGTCGCCAAACGCCCCACGAAATGCACTCCCGGCGTCGCGTCCGCCAGAGCTTTGTAGTCGTTGTAGAGCGCCGCGTTTTCTTTGCGCGGCACCGGATAATAAGCGTCACCCTCGTCGCGCGGAAACTCGTACACGATGCTAGTCTTCGCGTGTTCCTGGCCGGTCAAATATTTGAACTCCGTCACGCGCGTGTACAAGTGCTCGTTCGGATAATTGACCACCGGCGCCGGCTGATAGACCTGAACGTTGTGTGTTTCGTGTTTGAATTCCAGCGAACGATACGGCAGCTTGCCGTAACGATAATCAAAGAAAGCGTCGACTGGACCAGTGTAAATCATCTCCCGAAACGGAATGTCCTTCTCAACTTCACGATAATCACAATTCAGCAAAACTTTGATATTCGGGTGGTCCAGCATGTTCTCGAACATGCGCGTGTAGCCGTGCAACGGCATCGCCTGATACGTGTCGGTAAAATAACGGTCGTCACGATTGGTGCGCGTCGGAATGCGCGAAGTCACGCTCGAGTCGAGCTCCGAAGGATCGAGGCCCCACTGTTTGCGCGTGTAGTTGCGGAAAAACTTTTCATACAACTCGCGGCCGACCTGGCTCACCACCACGTCTTCCGACGTCTTGATGCGTTCCACCGGCTCGGCGACCTTCTTGAAAAACTCCTCCACTTCAAACGAAGTCAAACTCAACCCATAAAGGGTATTGATCGTATCGAGATTGATGGGAATGGGAACGATCTGGCCGTCCACGCAAGCGCGTACGCGATGTTGATACGAGCGCCACTCAGTGAACCGCGATAGATATTCAAAAACTTCGCGCGAGTTCGTGTGAAAGATATGTGGTCCATACTTGTGGACCAGTATGCCGTCCTCGTTGTAATGATCGTATGCGTTGCCGCCGATGTGCGGACGCTTGTCGCAAAGCAATACTTTCTTGTTCGAACCTCTCGCCAGTCGTTCCGCGAGTACACTGCCCGCGAAACCTGCCCCTACAATCAGATAATCAAACACGGTCGATAATCCCCCTCGTTTATAAATTAAGCTGCCACTCCGCTGCCCCGACGGCCCTCTTCGGTCCGCGCCAGCAGCGCCGCGCGTGTCTTCTTCGCCAACGTGTCGTCGATCAATTTGGACATGCGCGCCCACGTTTCATCCCACGACATCGTGGCAAGAAACTCGTCGACCGTTTTCAGCCACTGTTTGCGTGGCGTCTTTGATTCAAGCAAATCTTCAGCCGCGGCGATAAACTCGTCCGCGTTACTCGCGATCTGGACCAGGCCCAACTGGCCGTAAGGAAACATCACGTCGCGAATCGGTGTCGAGACGACGGGCTTTCCGGCCGCGAGATATTCAGGTGTCTTAGTCGGGCTGATATAGCGCGTCGATTCGTTCTGCGCGAACAACAAGAGCGCCACGTCCCAGCCGGCGATATACGATGGCAGCTCCTGATAGCTCTTGCCGCCGAGGTAATGAATGTTTTCGCGTTTCGGCAAAATCTCGGGATCGATCTTCACCACTGGACCAATGATCACGAAGTTCCAATCAGGACGCCGTCGCGAAACTTCGTCGAGTAGTTGCACGTCGAAGCGTTCATCGACGACACCAAAGAACCCGAGACGCGGATGCGGAATGTCTTTCTGGTCCACCGGGTCGGCAACCGTCTCGCGCGCTTGCATGAAGTGGTTGCGATCGATGCTGCTCGGAAACGCAAACACCGAGTGGTGCTGGTTGCGCTTCGCTTCGTAAAGACTCTGCCCACCAGTGAAAACCAGGTCCGCCATCTTGAACAGTTCGCGTTCGCGCATCGTCAGGCATTGCGGCGCGCCTCTGAACGCGGACAGCTCGTCCATGCAGTCGTAAATGACCGCGAGCGGACGCAGGTGTCGCGTGAAATCGAGCGCCATCGGCGTGTAGTACCACACGACGTACTGGTGAATGTCATGATCCACGAGCATCCGCAGCACCATGTCATGCAGCACGGCGGTCTTCGCCACTTCGCTGCACAAGCCTTCCGGCAAATGCGGGACAACAACTTTCAAATTAGTTTCGCGTTCACTAACGTGCAGGCTCATCGTGCCGTTATCGAAAACGGGTTCTTCAACAAAGAAGACGCGTCGATCCTGAGCGCTGCGCTTCAACAGGTGTTGCGGACGTTGATAGACGAAATCCCAACGCAGATGCGAAAAGACAATCAGGTCGGGTTTAGTTGTCCGGGCGTTTGGAGTTTGATTATCAGCGTACACGAGTTTCCCCTCTGCAAAGCAGTAGTTCTGGATAAAGTTGTCGGAGATATCTTCCGGTTAATCGGAGCTATATCTCATGCCCGACGGAAGAGGATGCAGCCAGAATCGAGTAATCTAAAATGCGATTCGGCGGGATGCGTCTCTGCGACTCTCTTAGACCGAGCTTATGATCTTCAATAAAGATGTCATAAGTGTCGCCAGACCGTCATTTTAGATTCCTCCAACGGTGCGCGCCTTCTTTCGATACGACAAACAAAGCGCGTCGTTTTTATTCCGTCCTAAAACAATTTAGCGGGATTGCCGCCGTGAGTACTCAGCAAATTAAATGCCTGAGCTTGATCTACTTAGATCGTCGGCGTGGATGGTTGGAGTAACGCGTCTATCTGTTCGCCAGCTGACATTTCTACCGGTTCTAATCCTCTGCGAAAGATGCGCGCGCCGGAAGATCCTTTCAACAACGTTTCTCCATTCTCGATACGCAACATCGCGCCTTCGCGCAGTGCCGCCACAGGCGTGTCGTTCTCTTCGAGATACTGAAGCAGACGTTGTTCGCGCGTCTCTCCCATGTGAGTAGAGGTCGGATCAGTGTCGAGATAGTGAGGATTGATCTGAAACCAGACCAGGCCGAGTGCGTCGAACGAAGGAGGCTCGACGATCGGCATATCGTTGGTTGTTTTGATCGTCGGCGCGGCGACGTTTGAGCCCGCACTCGAGCCGATATACGGCATTCCTTCGCGCACGCGACCGCGAATAATCTCTAGTAAATCGTAATCGTAGAGAGCTTTCAGCAGGCGAAACGTATTACCGCCGCCGATGAACATCGCCTCAGTGTCTTCAATAGCTTGCTGCGGATTCTTCGTAGTATGAATCGATGAGAGCTCGTAGCCCATTTTTGCGAAGCGCGTTTTTGCAGTTGCGGCGTATGCGTCGCGATCCTGGAGCGCGAACGGCACGAACAGCACGCGCTTCACGTCACCGAGAAAATCGCGGATCTCACTCTCTGCGTGATCGAGATAACCGCTGCCGTACAATGTCGAATTACTGATCAGTAATAACTTCATCGCTCAACTCCTCAACGATCTTCGAGCGTCCGCTAGTGTACATAAGAATTGGCGTTTGCGGCGGGTTTGCAAACGCTCGCTGTATCGAAAACAGCCGAATACTGCGCGAACTCGCACATCCGGTGGTTCGCTCCGGACGGCATTCAAGTTGCGACTCATCTTGCGACAAAAGTTTTAACTATAAGGAGGGCAGCCATGGACAGTAGAGCAAAGGCCTTTGGCCACGCAATTCATCCGATAATGATCGTTTTCCCGTTGGGGCTTTTAGGGACTGCCGCGATCTTTGACGCACTCTATCTCTTTACTTACAACAACACCTGGACGACGGTGTCGTTCTGGATGCTTGTCGCCGGACTCATCGGCGGATTAGTCGCCGCGTTGTTTGGGTTGATCGACTACCTGAACATTCCGAACGGCACGCGCGCCAAACGCATCGGGCTTTATCACGCGCTGGTGAATGTGTGCGCGCTGATTTTGTTCGCGCTCGGTTTGTACCTCCGTTGGGACATACCACTCAGGCCGTCAACGATCGCGTTGGTCTGTTCGTTCGCGGGCTTCGCAGTCGCGATGCTGGGCGGTTGGTTCGGTGGTGAGTTGGTCGAACGACTCGGTGTGGGTGTTTCGCCTGACGCGAATCTCAATGCGTCGAGCTCACTGACTCACGGCAAGGCTTTTGACATGGATGTTCGTCAACACAATCTACACCCCACGCGTTAAGGCGGGCACTATAACTCGACAAGGAGAATTGAAACGATGGCGAAGGCAAGCAAGGCAAAGAAATCATCGAAATCATCAAGCGGTCACGAGGCGCAGGTCACGACCGATCACGATGAGATTCGTCGCTGGGTGGAAGAGCGTGGTGGAAACCCGGCAGTCGTGAAGGGAACCGAAAGTGGCGACTCGGCGCTGTTGCGCATCGACTATCCGGGGTTTTCAGGCGAGGGCAAACTCGAACCGATCGAATGGGAAGAGTTCTTCGAGATCTTCGACGACAACAATCTCGCGTTTCTTTATCAGGAGCAGACTGCGGAGGGCGACGAGAGTCGCTTCTCGAAATT
>DASXXL010000395.1:0-2595 GCA_036503085.1 Pyrinomonadaceae bacterium
TTCGTTTGGCAAGCTCCTGCACGCCGAGAACTGCTTTGTCGCGCTTCACGATCCGGACACCGACCTGATGCACTTCGATTACTGGGTCGACAATGTAAATCCAGCGCCGCCTCCCGTGCCGGCCACGAAGAGCTTCAGCGGTTACGTGCTGCGCACCGGTCAACCGCTGCTGTTAACCAAAGAACTCGAGCGCGAACTAGTCGAAGGCGGCGAGTTCGAACGAGTCACGGGCGATACGCCTTCGTGGCTCGCGGTTCCGTTGCGCACGCAATCACGAACGATCGGCGTACTCGCTGTCCAGCATCACGAACGCGCTGGCGTCTACGACGAACGCGACATGGAATTTCTCGCGGCCGTCGGCGATCAGATCGCGCTCGCGATCGAGCGCAAGCGTTTCGAGTGGGAGCTCGAAAGAGCGCGCAACGAGGCGATGGAGTCGGCGCGTTTGAAGTCGGAGTTTCTCGCGAACATGAGTCACGAAATACGCACGCCGATGAACGGCGTGATCGGGATGACCGGACTGCTGCTCGACACCGAGCTCACTGAAGAACAACACGAGATCGCGGAAACGATTCGTTCCAGCGGCGACAGTCTGTTGACGATCATCAACGACATTCTCGACTT
The DNA here is from genome assembly GCA_036503085.1 of Pyrinomonadaceae bacterium. Taxonomy (GTDB): domain Bacteria; phylum Acidobacteriota; class Blastocatellia; order Pyrinomonadales; family Pyrinomonadaceae; genus PSRF01. The sequence continues at coordinate 625 of DASXXL010000395.1, forward strand.
CTCGAAGATTGAAGCGGGCAAACTGAATTTCGAAACGCTGGATTTTGTTTTGACGAACGCGGTCGAAGACACGATCGACTTGCTCGCCGAAAAGGCACACCAGAAAAAGATTGAGCTCGCTTCGCTGATCGACAACTGCGTGCCGCGCTTGTTGCGTGGCGACCCCGGCCGCTTGCGGCAAGTGATCACAAACCTGCTAGGCAACGCGATCAAGTTCACCGAAAAAGGCGAAGTGATTCTGCGTGCGCGCACTGAAAGCGAAACGGCAACGGACGTCGTTGTTCGTTTCGAGGTTAGCGACACCGGAATCGGCATCGATGAAACGGCGCAACGCAATCTCTTCCAGGCGTTCATCCAGGCTGACGGTTCGACGACGCGTAAGTACGGCGGCACCGGGCTCGGTTTGGCGATCTCGAAACAACTTGTTGAATTGATGAATGGGCAGATCGGCGTCGAGAGTGTGCCCGGAAAAGGATCGACGTTCTGGTTTACGGCCCGCTTTGAGAAGCAGTCGGCAGGCGCGCGTGTCGCGGAACCGGCGCAGAATCTGGAAAGTCTGCGTGTGCTGGCGGTCGATGATAACGCGACCAATCGCCAGATTCTGAAGCACCAACTCGAGTCGTGGGGAATGATCTACACCGAAGCCGGCTCGGGCGTTGAGGCGCTCGAACTGCTGCGCGCCGCGACACAACGCAACGAGCCGTTCCAACTCGCAGTCCTTGATTTGATGATGCCGGGCATGAATGGCTTCGAGCTCGCACGCCGGATCAAAGCGGATCCGGCGCTCGCGGGAATCGAGCTGGTGATGTTGACGTCGTTCGGCGAGCGCGGTGATGTCGCGACGGCGCAAGAGATCGGTATTGCGGCGTATCTGACAAAACCCGTGCGCCAGGCGCAACTCTTCAACTGTCTCACCAACGTCGTCGGCGCCAGCGCGGGCCAGGAAGTTATTCCCGCGCCGCCGCCTAAACCGATCGCAAAAGAAATTCCGGCGCAAGTGACCTCAAACAAACGTCTGCTGCTGGCGGAAGATAACACCGTCAATCAGAAGGTGGCGTTGCGGCAGTTGCAGAAGCTCGGCTATCGCGCCGACGCGGTGGCGAATGGACGTGAAGCGGTCGAAGCGCTCGGCCGGATTCCTTACGATCTCGTGTTGATGGATTGCCAGATGCCCGAGATGGACGGTTACGAAGCGACGGCTGTGATTCGCCGCCGCGAAGGCGCGACAAAGCACACGTGGATCGTGGCGATGACGGCCAACGCGCTGGAAGGCGATCGCGAGAAATGCATCGCGGCGGGCATGGACGATTACGTTTCGAAACCGGTAAAGGTCGAAGACCTGAGCGCGGTGTTGAGTAGCCTGCTGGCCGAACCAGTGGATGCCTTAGCTTAAGAGTTGTGAATTGATTTCTCTGTGCAACTCTGTGTCCTCAGTGTCTCTGTGGTTTCACTATTTCTCAGCAAAAAACCACAGAGACACCGAGGACACAGAGTTGCACAGAGAAGAACAGGCCGGCGACTGGCGTAGAATCTTTTCACGCGTCGGCGCCGTCTTGTAGAGTATGACGGTGCCATTCGAGCAAGCTCCGCCAACTCTCGGCAATCAGTATGAAGATGATCGTGTGTTGCGATCGTATCTCGCGCGCGTGTGTCCGGCGGAGATGCTGCGCGAGATCGAGCCATCGCTGTTTGAGATGGGCCGGCTCGCCGGTGGCGAACTTTATCAGTTGCAACTCGCCGATCGGTTGAACGAGCCGCGCTTGACGCAGTGGGACGCGTGGGGCAATCGCGTCGATCGGATCGAATTGACGGCGCTGTGGCGACTCGCTGAACGCATCGCCGTCGAGCACGGGGTGGTGGCGACGGCGTACGAACGCAAACACGGCGCGCTGTCGCGAGTTCATCAGTGTGCTCTCGCTTACCTCTTCACGCCTTCGACCGACATTTACAGTTGTCCGCTCGCGATGACGG
>DASXXL010000396.1:0-2704 GCA_036503085.1 Pyrinomonadaceae bacterium
ACGTCGAATCCCTCACAGTCGTCCAGCGTCAAATCAAAGGTGTACAGACTTCGGGCGGCTCCATTACCTGCGAAAGAGTAGTTGTCGCCGCGGGAACATGGTCCAGCACGATCGGACGAACAGCAATCGACCACACGCTAAAGATCGAACCCGTTCGCGGCCAGATGATCTGTTTCGACGCGAAACCTCAACTCACGCGTCACGTCATCTACAGCCCGCGCGGCTATCTCGTGCCGCGCAAAGACGGCCGTCTACTCGCCGGCTCAACCAGCGAAAAGGCCGGTTTCACCAAGCAAGTTACCGCCGGCGGCATCAGCTCAATTCTCGCCCACGCCCGCGAGATCTCGCCGCACATCGAAAACCTTCCGATCGTCGATACATGGGCCGGATTGCGCCCGCGTGCTGCTGACGGTTTGCCTGTGCTCGGGCCTTGTGATGAAATTGACGGGCTCGTTTATGCAACGGGACATTACCGAAACGGAATCCTACTCGCACCCGTCACCGGAGAGTTGATTGCCGACGCAGTCGTGAACGGTCACATTTCGCCTTTGCTCACGGCGTTTAGTCCCAATCGTTTTAAGCTGGCACACGTAAGTTAAGCCACACATGAAAGCTGTAACCCTGGTTCTTTTGCTATTACTGTCGGCCGCGCCGTCGTTCGCGCAAGCACTCGACGCCGCCAAGGACGCGACGTCGAAAGCCGACGACCGTCCGGCGCAGGCGCTGTATGAAGACGCCAACGGTTATCTTGGCCGCCGCTACCAGGAGTTCAACAAGCAGAAGCTGGCTTACGATCCCAAGCTCGAAGCGCAAACACGCAAAGAACAACAGGAACTCGCCGTGAAGAATGCGACGATCCTCAAAGCGCGTTCGCACTTGAGCAAAGAAGATCTTTACTACCTCGGCATGCTGCAGCATCTCGCGGGCGACGGCGACAACGCGCTCGCCACGATGCGCTTGCTGCTGAAAGACGATCCCGACGGACTCCAGGCACAAGCCGCGCGCAACGTCGTCGTGCTGTATGCAGTGAGAAAAGGTTTACTCGACGAAGCGAAAACGGCAGTTGATAAGTACACGCATCACAAACCGCAGAGCGCCGACGAGCGTTATCGCATGGAGTTTCTGCTCGCCGACGCTTACGGGCGCAGCAAAGACTTCGCGGCGATGACGGCTCACGCGAAGGAAATGCTCGCGGCGGCGAAAGATTTCGCGAGTGCAAATGCGACGAATCCGTTCAAGCGCGACGAGATGCTGATCAAGTCGGGCGCCTTGTTGGCTGACTCCTATGTGAAGTCAAACCACAAAGACGACGCGCTGAAGACAATCGAAGGAATCGTACGTTTGTCGTTTGAGTTGCCGTCCGGGAACCTTTACAAACTCGCGATGTACCGGTTCGCACTGCTCGGGCCGTCAACCGAAGAGATCGATAAACTGTTCGCCGGTTCCACGGGACCGAAAGCGATTCCACCGGAGATCGTCGCGACCGAGTGGATCGACCAAACGCCGGTCAAGCTTTCCGACCTGCGTGGCAAAGTCGTGTTGCTCGACTTCTGGGCGCACTGGTGTGGTCCATGTCGCATCACGTTGCCGAACCTTTCGCGCTGGCACGACACTTACAAAAACAAAGGTCTCGTGATTCTCGGGCTCACGACTTACTACGGCCATGGTAACGGAAAACCGATGACGCAGCCCGAAGAACTGGCGTATCTGCGCGAGTTCAAGAAGCGCAACCGGCTGCCGTATGGCATCGTGGTCGACGAAGCGGAGAAAAACGACGTCAACTACGGCGTGAATTCGATACCGATGTCGTTTCTGATCGATCGCAAAGGCGTGTTGCGTTACATTTCTCCGGGCGCGAATGAGGAGGAGATCGAATCGTTGGGCCAGATGATTAAGAAGTTAGTGGACGAGTAAGATGGAAGATCAAGGCATTACATTATTTCGCGTCATCATCTCTTTTGCAGCGGGCATACTCTCGTTTCTTTCGCCGTGCGTGTTGCCGCTCGTGCCGGGTTACATCTCGCTCATCTCCGGCGTCAGCATCGACAACTTGAAAGAAGGCGTGAGCAGCCGTCGCGCGGTGATTCTCAACTCGCTCGCCTTCAACGCCGGACTGTCAGTTATCTTTCTGCTGCTCGGCACGACCGCCGGACTCGTCGGCTCAGCCATCACAAGCAATCCGTGGGTGCGTATCATCGGCGGACTCGTGATCATCGCTTTCGGTCTGCAACTGATTGGCCTCCTGAAAATCTCGGCACTGTATAAAGACACACGCTTTTTTTCCGACGATAAACCACGAGGCATGTTTGGCTCCGCGGCACTCGGCGTTGCGTTTGCCGCGGGCTGGACGCCGTGTATTGGTCCAATTCTCGGCGGCATCATCGGCCTGGCTGCCACGAGCGGCGGTTGGCGCAGTGGCCTCGTGCTATCAGCGTTCTACTCCGCCGGTCTCGCGGTGCCGTTTTTGTTGACGGGCCTCGGCATCAATCAGTTTTTGAGTTTCTATAAAGGCTTTCGCAGGCACCTGCACAAGGTTGAGGTTATTTCGGGTGTCGTGCTGATCGTGGTTGGACTTTTGGTGATGAGCGGGCAATCGACGCTGCTGGCGAGTTCGCGACTGACAGCGTTGCTTCCCAACCTTGAAGGCTTGCTGAACTTAGGTCCGTCGAACCCACAACCACCGCCGCCGGCCACAACCGCAAAC
>DASXXL010000397.1:0-3026 GCA_036503085.1 Pyrinomonadaceae bacterium
TCGGGCCATCGGTGTGTACTTCGGTTCGGGCAATTCGATCTTCATCGTCAGCAGATGGTCCACGCGAAAGCCCGGATCGATGTTGCGCAAACGCAGAAAGCTATTGATTAGGAGGCCGGCCGCGATCAGCAGCACCAGCGATACCGCCACCTCGGCTGTGACGAGCAGGCCGCGCAGTCGTTTGCCGCTGCGTCCGGTTACTGAATCGCGTCCACCCTCCTTCAGGGTCTCGCTTTGGTTCATCCGGACGGCCTGAATTGCTGGAGCGAGACCGAAAACTACACCCGTGAGTATTGAAACCAGCAGCGTGAAACCGAGCACTCTCAGATCGAGCGACACGTCGCGCGCCTGGGAAATGCTTTCGGGAATGAACGAGCCGAGTAACTGCAGGCCCACGTAAGCGAGCGCGAGTCCGAGTATTCCACCGACCGTCGCAAGCAGCACGCTCTCAGTTAAGAACTGCCGCAGCAAACGCCACCGTCTCGCGCCGAGTGCGACTCGCAACGCGATCTCTTTTTGTCTGATCGCGGCGCGTGCGAGCAGTAAATTGGCGACGTTGGCGCACGCTATCAACAGCACGAGCCCGACCGCGCCTAAAAGGATCAAGAGCGCCGGCTTGATGTCGCCGACCAGGTGTTCGTGCAATGAAGTGACGGCCACGCCGAGATCGGTGTTTGACGCCGGATACTGTTGCTGCAAGCGCGTGCCGATCGTCGACATCTCTGTTTGCGCTTGTTGGAGCGTGACGCCGGGCTTGAGCCGGGCCACGACTTCGAGATAGTGGCGATTGCGGTTCGCAGCTTCCTGCGCGCTCAATGCGATCGGCACCCACAGCTCGTCGTCCTTTTCCGGAAACTGAAATCGCGCGGGCATCACGCCGACGACGGTGTACGTCTCGTCGTTGAGCGTTAACGTTTTGCCGACGATGTTTTGATCGCCGCCGAAACGGCGTTGCCACAAGCGATAACTCAAGAGAGCAACATGCTGCGAGCCGGGTTGATCTTCGGCGCTGCTGAAAACGCGTCCGAGCTGTACTTCGACACCGAGCAGCGGAAACAGATTTGCGGAGACGCGGCGGCCTTTGAGTCTTTCCGGATCGCCTGCGTTGGTGAGATTAAAATTCGCGTCGGCGATCGCGGCCATGCCGCTGAACACACTGTTTTGATCGCGCCAGTCGACATAGTTGGCGGCGGCGGGTGTGTCTTGCGGATAGCCGTGTCGCGAGGCGTCTTCCCAAACCATCACGAGCTGTTCGGGATCTTTGTAAGGCAGCGGGCGCAGCAGCACGTTGTTGACGACGCTGAAGATCGCGGTGTTGGCGCCGATGCCGAGGGCGAGCGCGATTACCGCGACGGCTGTGAAGCCCGGATTTTTCTTCAACATGCGCACGGCGTAACGCAGGTCTTGCAGTAAATCAGTTAACAAGTTAAGTCTCCTTGGTTCGCCTGGCAGCGAATATTCGTATGGCGGCTGAAAATACTGTTCGCGCGGCTGCTTGTAACGTTGTACGTCCTTGAGTTCGCCTGCGAGCTCGTTCAACGCGGCTTGTTGTGCTTCGGCTTCGTTTGCGCCGCTGCGGAGCGCGCGTTGGTATACGTCGTCGAGATGTTGGCCCAGCTCCTCGGCGATCTCCGCTTCGTTTACCGGCGCTATATTCAGACCGCGCAGCCTGCGTCTAATCTCTTCTTTCCAGTCAGGCATGTTTGGAGTCAGCTATGTCTCGAGTCCTGCGAACCCATCATGTTTTCGCGTCGGGCGAATCAGGCATGTTCGAGTCGGGCGGTTTACACTTATTCGAATCCGCGAATTTCAGGCGCGTTCGAGTCCGGCAATACTGTTGATGGCCTCAACGAACTCGCGCCAACTGTTGCGTTGTGCCTTCAAGATCTTTTTGCCTTCGGCAGTGAGCCGGTAATACCGGCGTCGGCGCTGTCCCGGCTTTTCGACCCAACGTCCCTGAATCCAACCGCGTTTTTCGAGTCGATAGAGCAGCGGATAAAGCGAAGCTACATTGAAGCGGAGCCTGCCGCTCGAACGCTGTTCGATGAGCGTGCCGATGTCATAACCATGACGCGGCTGTGATTCGAGCAGCGACAGAATCAACAACTCCGCACTCCCCTTCTTCAACTCCCTATCCAGCACTCGCGAACCTATATATGCCATAGCGACATATTACGCAGCCGCATATCACGCGTCAACAGCACGAATTTCTGAATCATGCTGCAAACAATTCAGACTGTCGCTCTATCGCGGCGTATCTCAATTCGATGAGGAAGATTCAACCTGAGTAACCGCGCCGTAGCACGGCCAGTCGCCGTAAGTGGAAGAATGCGGCCGTGCTCAAACTGGAAATGCTCGTGCCAGCGTTGCAAACGTGGATCAAATAGGAGCGTCAATGTTCCCGAAGCCGGATCGACGGAAGCGATGTCCGAGCCCTTGAAGCGATTGCAGTCGAAACAGGCCAGAGCAAGATTGTGCAACACGGTCTCGCCACCATGTTTTCGTGAAACGATGTGATCAGCTTCGTGAGGAAAGAAGGCTTGTACTTCAGCTAGTAAACAATACTCGCAACGCTCGCTTGCTCTTTCCCGCACCTGCCGCCGTAAGGCTGCGGAGATACGGCCATGGTTCATGTTTTAGTCTCAACGTATGTTCTCGCGCGTGCCTTTACCAACTGCATGAAGTGTTCGACCTTTGCAAAATATTCCAACTCCTCAGCTTCTTCGTCGGTCAGGTCGTCCATTGCGTTGCGATCTAATAAATAACGCACCCGTTCCAGCGTTTCTTTCGAAGGTCCGAACGCCATCACTTCGATCGATGAAGGACCACGCGCAAAAAAGTCGATTATTTCATCGAAGCTCTTTCGCTCCGCCGGAATATCAATAAACGGTTTGTTCGGACTTGTTGTAAGGATTTCACGTTTCATAAGTATTCCAGAGTTAGTTGAACGCATTCTACCATTAACTAGCCGCACGCGACAGAAGTCAAAACAAAAGGCGCTCCAAGACGGAGCGCCTTCGCTAGCA
>DASXXL010000398.1:0-1807 GCA_036503085.1 Pyrinomonadaceae bacterium
CGCGAGCGACTCCGCTATCGTCTCTTCGTTCCAGATCGCTACCATTACTTCCGCCGGCGCATTAACGAGCTGCGCCGGAAACATTTCCTTCTCGCTCATAACGACGAGAATTCTTTCGAGACCCAACGATAAGCCGCATGCAGGCACGTCGTGGCCGAGAAACATGCCGACAAGATTATCGTAACGCCCGCCACCGGCGAGACTGCCCGCGAGATCCTTCACGTTAATTTCCATGATCGCGCCGGTGTAGTACGAGAGCCCACGCGCCAGGCTCGGATCGATCTGCAAGCGATCTGCGATGCCGGTTGCTGCGGCGAAGTCGAGAATTGATTGCAATTCGGCAACGCCCTGCGCGCCGAGTTCGTTGTCGCCGACGAACTCGACGATGCGGCCGAGGATCGCTTTGTTGACGGCCTGTTTCGTTTGATCCGCGATGTCCGCCGCGTGTTCGAGCTCAGTAAGAGCGGAGAAGAGATTTAAGAGATTAGAACCGGCGATCTCATTTATCCCGCGCGCGGAGAATTCTTTCTCGACTCCTTCACGTCCAATCTTGTCCAGCTTATCGAGCGCGATGAGCGCCGACTCGTGCTGGTCCAACGCGACACCCGCCACCGCGAGAATACCCGTCAACGCTTTCCGGTGATTGATGCGAACGCTGAAATCGTTGAACCCGAGCCTCGTCAACACCTCACACGCCGCCGCGCAAATCTCCGTCTCGACTATCGTAGAGCGCGAGCCAAGCACGTCGACATCACACTGATAAAACTCGCGAAACCTCCCGCGAGCCGGACGATCCGCGCGCCACACCGGTTGAATCTGATAACGTTTGAAAAACTTCGGCAGCTTGTCGCGATACTCAGCGACAACGCGCGCAAGCGGCACCGTCAAATCGTAACGCAGCGCGAGATCCGCTTCGCCCGTGCTCTCATGCACACCGCGCTTCAGTATCTTGAAGATGAGTTGGTTCCCTTCTTCGCCATACTTCCCCATCAACGTTTCGATGTTCTCAACCGCGGGCGTTTCGAGCGGCTCAAAACCATAACGCTCGTACACCTCCTTGATCACACCGATGACGTATTCGCGTTTGCGAACGTCTTCAGGCAGAAAGTCGCGCATGCCGCGCGCTGGTTGAGTGTTCGTCGATGGCATTACTTAAAGATAGAAAAACCGCCGTAGATCACAAACTGATTCAAGCCGCGATTCGATCCTTGCCGGTCGCCGTTGGAGATGTGATGAAAGCGCACGCCGAGCGTGACCGCGCGCCGCTCCGACGTGAAAATACTCACGCCGCCACCCGCTTCGCCGACATAAGCAAAACTCCCCGCGTCTTCGATGGGCACCGACTTATTGAACCAAAGCAGCCCGCCGTTTACGTGTGCGAACGGATGACCTTTGGAGCCGTTTCTAAAGTCGAGTTGCAGTCCGAGCGGCGTAATGCCGCCGCCGTACGCGGTCTCACGTTGAAAAGTCGTTACGCCGCCAACCGTCGTTCGGCTCACGATAGTTCCAGTCGCAATGGCGAGCGGAACTGCGTCGAGCGTGTATTGCAGTGCTAGATTTTTATTAGCAGCGAGTGTTCGCCCGTAACGAAACGCAGCGATCACAAACTTGCGGTCTTCGGCTTCGTCATCATGGAGGCCGCCGAAGATCGTCGTGGCTTTCGGCGAGAAACCAGCCCAGAAGCCAAACTCGTTGTCGCCGCGTTTTAAGAGAAACGGGTTATCGGTTGACTGTGCGAAAGCGGAGACGTTGATAAAGAGTGCGATAGTGAAGGCGAAGATCAGTTTTCGGGAAAGTGTCATTCAGG
>DASXXL010000399.1:0-3045 GCA_036503085.1 Pyrinomonadaceae bacterium
CCGCGCGGCGGTGCGAGCCCCGCTTTTCATGGCCACGCTTTGTGCTATTCGCATCAACCCAGTGATCAAATCTTTCTATCGTCGCTTGCTCCTGGCCGGCAAGGCTCCGAAAGTTGCAATCGTCGCCTACATGCGCAAACTGCTGACCATTCTTAATGTCATGGTCAAAACTCAAACATCGTGGAGGACTGCTCAATCCGCTTGACTTACGACACAGTTGCTCTGTGGTTGGTTTTTGCCAGGAAATTTATTAACCACAGAGACACAGAGACACAGAGAAGAGTGCGCTCGGTGAGTTTTTCCGCAAGATTGAACAAGTAAACAAACTCGCAGGCGTGCTCAAATCCTCAACGCCGAAAGACACGGAGGTGATCGCAGCGCATAGCCGCAACGGATCTGATCCGAAGCCCAAGCCGCTCCGTTGAGTTCGGACAAAGTATTTTGTGAGGAGGAAAAGATCGATGAAAGAGATCACACGGAGGCTTTACACAAAACCGGTCATGCTCGGCATCGCGCTCCTTGTCGGAATGGTGATGGTGGTTGGCTTGTTCGTCACTGCGAAGAGCAGGGCGGCGGCGACCGTCTATATCCAGGCAGGGAACGACGAGTTTGAGACAACCGGCAATGGCGAAACCTACCATAACTTCCAAGCGTCCCCGGTGCCCGCGGGCTTCTTCGGGTCAGGGTCGAAGCAATACGCCGGCCTCGTGCCACTCGTAGGCGTTCCCATCAACCCGGCGGTGAGCAACACTGACACGATCATTCGTCGGAACTCAGATGTTTTCACGCCGGGCTCCACGACGATCAGCATGACGGCGCTCAATCTACAGAGCATCAATCCAATCACCGTGAGTTACCTCGACAACCACACGGAAAATTGGAATGTCAAAGTGAACCTGTCCGACGTCGCGGCGTCGGGTGGGTCGATGTCATTTAACAGCGATGGTCGTGCGTTTGACTCGTCGCTCGGCGTCTACCCGAAATTCACTTTCACGCGCGTTTCTGACGGCGCTGTGAGGGTGCTCGACACGGGCAGCTCGGGCGGTGGTGGTCTGGCGCCCACGACTCAGTCTGCGACAATCGGTGGCGGCGGAACAGACAGCACGACTGCGATTGCGGTTTGTCGTGCCACTACCGCCAACGACTTCCAGACGCTGCAAGCCCAATCCGCCCATCGTCCTGCAACTGCTGCTGCGACCTCAACGAGCTCGTGCCCACCCGTGACGCTGACTTCCACCAGCTCACCGTGGCCCATCACGCGCCCGATCACGGAGCAGGAGTTAATGGCGAGTCATAACGCTTCACCGCCAGGAACCAAACAAGCATTAGCCCAGTAATTGTCTCCTGTTGCGTCGGCATCGCTCGGCTCTTCGGCGATGCCGACACTTTCCTTCCGTGTGCTACACTGCGTCATCCTTCCTGTCAGCCCAGAGGAACGAAACTCTGGGATCCGTATGCGTCAAACAAATTCAGCGTATAAATCGCCCAATGCGGGGTGGACTGCGTTGTGCGCGGGAGTGCTTTGCTTTCTGCTGGTGAGCACGACAGTAGTTGCAAAGTCACTACAGGAACAGCCAAGCGCCCTCGTCGTTGGCCAGCCAATCGCGCGCGAGATGCGAGGCGGCGAACAGCACACGTATCACGTAAGTCTGAGCGCGGGACAGTACGCGCGCGTCGTGGTGGACCAGAAGGGCATCGACGTGGTGCTGGCGCTGTTGGGAGCAGAAGGCAAACCACTTCTCGAAGTGGACAACAACCTGAGTGGCACACGAGGCATGGAAGTGGTTTCGCTGTTGGCCGAAGTTAGCGGCGATTATGTGTTGAGTGTGCGCTCGCTGGAGAAAGGCGCATCGCCCGGACGTTACGAGATACAGCTCGAAGATGTGAGGACTGCGACCGCCGCGGATCGTACGCGCGTTGCAGCGGAGCGTTCTTACTTTGTGGCGGCACAACTTCAGAACCAAAGGACGGGCGAGTCGCGACGCAAAGCCATCGAGCAATACGGGGACGCGTTGCGTCTCATGCGCGAGGCAGGCGATCGACGTGGCGAAGCCATGACGCTCACCAACATGGGCACGATCTACAACCTGCTCGATGATCCACAAAAGGCGTTGCAGCACCTGGACCAGGCACTCACTGTCTGGCGCGCGATCGGCGATCGTCACCTGGAAGCGATCACGCTTTCAATTAACGGCCGGGTTTATTACGCGCAGGGAGATCCGCAGAAGGCGCTCGAGTCTTACAGTCTCGCACTGCCGGTCATGCGCGCCGTCGGCGATCAAAGCGGCGAGGCGGGGATGTTCACGCAGATCGGCAACGTTTACAGATCGATCGGTGAGTCGCAGAAGTCGCTCGATTATTTTGCGCAAGCGCTGCCGTTGTGGCGGGCTGTAGGCGATCGACGCAATGAAGCCACGGTCCTCAATAACATGGGCACGGTCTACTGTCTTTTAAGTGACCCGCAGAAGGCGCTCTATTATTTCGAACAGGCGCTGCCCGTAGCACGCGCGATAAAAGATCCGCGGTTGGAGGCGGCGACGCTCACCAACATGGGATACGTCTACAACCTGCTTGAGGATTATCCGAAGGCGCTCGTCTTTTTGGACCAGGCGCTTACGGCCGCGCACAACAATAGCGATCGCCGGACTGAGGCTGCTGCGCTTACGCACACCGGAACGGCGTACAGCGGTTCGGGAGATCAAGCGAAGGCCGTCGAATATCTGGAGCGTGCGCTGCAACTGCGAGTGACGGTGAGTGATCGGCAGGGCGAGGCGACAACGCTCAACTATCTCGGACGCGCCTTTGACTTAGGACGTCAGCCGCAAAAAGCGTTGGAATACTATGAGCGGGCGCTGCCGATCTGGCGGGCGGTGGGAGATCGCAATGGGGAAGTCGCGGCGCTTTACGGAATGGCACGCGCGCAATCGGCGCTCGATGATCTTGTCCGCGCGAAGGCGAGTACCGAGGCCGCGCTCGCGCTCATCAACACACTTCGCACGAAGGTCGCGAGTCGAGATTTGCGCGCATCCTACTTCGCTTCGGTCC
>DASXXL010000400.1:0-3020 GCA_036503085.1 Pyrinomonadaceae bacterium
AACTGGTTTAATACGCGGATGCGAAACTGGCTCGTCTTATTACTAATACTGTCAATCTTCGTCCCTTTCCGTTCTCAAGAGCACAATTCCGACTCGATAAGAATCGGCGTTTTCCTCTCGCTGACCGGCGCTACAGCGAGCTACGGCACGTCGGCCTTGAACGCGATCAAGCTCGCGACTGAGGAAGCGAATCGCGCGGGTGGCATGAACGGGAAACAGATCGAGCTCGTTGTTGAAGACGATCATTCAAACACGCAGGAAGTGCCGGGGATCGTGACGAAGCTGATCAAGGAGGCGAAAGTTGACGCGTTGCTCGCCGAGCCGATCAGTACGCGCGCTATGGCGGCCGCGCCGATCGCCCAGGCGAACCGAGTGGTGATGATCTCGTCTGCTTCGGTAAAGCCCGAACTGACGCAGCAAGGTGATTACATCTTTCGTGCGTGCTTCATCAGCTCGACCGAAGGCGAGGCGATTGCCAACTTTGTTACTGACAAACTGAAGGCCACGAAAGTCGCCACGATTCTCGACGACTCGAACGATTACGCCGTCGTGTTCGCAGGCTTCTTCACTGAATCGTTCACGAAGCGCGGCGGCTCCATCGTCAGCAAGCAATTTTATAGAGCCGCCGACACTGACATCACTGCCCAACTGAAATCCATCGCCGCAATGAAGCCGGATGTCATCTTCGCGCCGGGCTTCTACAACACCGCGCCGCTCGTCGCGCGCACAGTCAAACAACTCGTCGCCAAAGCGACACTGATCGGCAGCGACGGCTGGGATTCACCCAGTCTCATGCAAGGCGGCAGCGAACCGTTCGAAGGCGTTTACTTCGCCAATCACTTCTGGGTCGGCAGCAAAGATCCACTCGTTAGAAAATTTGTCGCGACTTATCAAACGAAGTACGGAGTTGAGCCTGATGCTGGCGCCGCCGCTGCGTACGACGCTGCACGAATGCTCTTCGCGGCGTTCCAACGCGCAAAGTCGACCGACTCAGCCGCTGTCCGCGACGCGCTCGCCACAACGAAAGACTTCCCCGGCGTGACGGGCAAGATCACCCTCGACGCCAATCGCAATGCGCAAGTGCCCGTCTACCTTTTAAGGATTGACAAGGGCGGAAAGTTCTCGCTGCAATAGACGGATAAGGAACACAATCAAGGAGCAGAGCAATGAAAGTATTTCGCACAATCGTAGCCGTAACGGCCCTCGCGACATTCGCGATCCTGGCCCACACGCAAACCAGACCAACAACGCCCGCGACCGCCGCGCCGCAAACAAGACCCGCCGCCGCTCCGGCAAACATCGCCGTGATCGATTCGTCTGCATTCAGTGACGAGAAGAACGGCATCGCGCGTGTGATGGTCGCCATGCGGCAGATCGAGGCGAAGTTTCAGCCGTTGCGCACCGAGTTGCGCGGTATGCGCGACCGGCTGAACACGATGCGTGCCGACATTCAAAAGAAGCAGGCGATCCAGGACGCGAAAACAACCGCCGCGCAGTCCGAGGCCGCCGATCAACTCGATCTCCAGATCAAACGCAAAGCTGAAGACGCGCAGGCGAGTTATCAGAAAGAGTCGCTGACCCTGCTCGATCCGTTGCAGAAAGACATCGCCGACGCGTTGATGGCGTACGCACAGCAGAAAGGCATCTCGCTCCTGCTCGATCTGAATCGCGTGCCGGTGATCTACGCGGCGAACAATCTCGACATCACGAAAGACTTCATCGCCGAATACAACCGGACTCATCCTGTAGCGACCGCGCCCGGCGCGCCGGCGAGGCCATAGCCGAATGCTCAGGCGAGTTCTCTTACTCTCTGCTTCCGCCGGTGCGGGCCACGTTCGCGCGGCGCAGGCGCTCGAAAGGGCTTTTGCCGAGATTGGCGAAGAAAGTGGTGAGCATCGTGAAGTCCAGCACCTCGACGTGCTCAACTACACGAACAAACTTTTTCGCAATCTCTATTCAAAGGCCTATATCGATCTCGTCAACAAAATGCCGGAAGTGCCCGGCTGGTTTTATGACAAGCTCGACAAGCCGTGGAAGAACGAGCGCCGCCGGCTCGCGCTCGACAAGCTGAACACGCGGCCACTCGTCAAACTGCTTCGCCAATACGAGCCCGACCTGATAGTCTGCACGCACTTTCTACCGGCCGAGATCGTGTCGTGGCTCAGAGCGAAGGAACGGCTGAAGAGCCGGCAAGTGATCGTCGTAACGGACTTCGACGTCCATGCGATGTGGCTGGTCCATCATTACGAGCATTATTTTGTCGCCATCGAGGAGGCGCGCGTTTATCTTGAAGCGCTGGGCATACCGACGAATAAGATCACGGTCAGCGGTATTCCGATAGATCCGGTCTTTGCGCGGCGCAAAGACAAGCAGGAGATGCGCGCCAAACACGGACTCGCAGCGGATCGCACGACGATTCTGTTGTCGGCGGGTGGCTTCGGCGTCGGCTCGGTTGATGCATTGATCGCGGCGTTGATGTCGTTGCAGCATCGCGCTCAGATCGTCGCGATCTGCGGCCGTAATGAAGAACTGAAGGAACGTCTGTCACGCCAGGCAGCGCGTCTCAAACCTGACGCTAACATACTCGTAAAGCCATTCGGCTACACGAAAGAGATGGACGAGTTAATGACGGCCTCGGATATCGTGCTTGGTAAACCAGGTGGTCTTACTACGTGCGAAGCCCTCGCGAAGGGCCTGGCGTTTGTGATCGTCAATCCGATTCCGGGTCAGGAAGAACGCAACTCTGATCATCTGCTCGAAGCGGGCGTCGGCATCCGTTGCAACAACTTGCCGACGCTCGCGTATAAGCTGGACCATCTGCTGTCAGATCCCGCGCGGTTCGCAACGATGCAGGAAAACTCTCGCCGGATGGGCCGGCCAAACGCAGCAAAGGAGATCGTGCAACAACTAATCACCGCCTATGCTTTGCTCTAATTCTCTGTGCACCTCTGTGTCCTCTGTGTCTCTGTGGTTAATAACTTCTCAGCAAACAAACCACAGAGACACAGAGGACACAGAGG
>DASXXL010000401.1:0-7998 GCA_036503085.1 Pyrinomonadaceae bacterium
AGGTTCAGCCATGCCCAGGACTCACATCAGAATCTTCGCTGTTGCTGCCGTGCTTGCTCTCACGAGCGCAGCGTACGCCAAAGGCGACGACTTCAACGCCGTCGTCAAGATGATCGAGCAGTTTTACGGCGTGAAGCACGAGGGAATTCCGTTTCTCGCGCGAGCCGGAATGGGCGCCGCGCGCACGGCCGCTCGGATCAAAGGCGGCACGGCGCGACGGCTCGCGGAAGCCGGTAGTGTCAAGCTCGCTGTGTTTGAAGATCAGAAGTTCAACGGCGAGTTCACAAAATTTCGCAGCACACTCAATACGGCGCTCAACGAAACTTGGTCGCCGCTCGTGCAGACCGTCTCCGCGACCGACAACGAACAGGTCTACATATTTCTCCGCGAAGCCGGCGAGAAGTACAACGTGCTCGTAATCACGATCGATCCGCGCGACGCGACAGTGGTCCAGGTCACGTTGTCGCCGGAAAACCTCAAGCTGTTGCTGAAAGATCCCGAAGGCACGGGCAAAGCCATCACCGAAGAAGCCACGATCATCGACCAGGAGTAGCTCATGTTTAGATACCGTTTCAGTCTCTTGTTGCTCGCCCTCATCGCTGTCGCCTCTGTTTCTGTCAGGGCGCAGGAAGTTGAAGACACGATTAAGATCAAGACGCGCGTCGTGTTTCTCGATGCGCTCGTGAAAGACAAGAAGACGAACCTGCCGATTTCGAATCTCACGCAGGACAATTTCGAAGTGCTCGACGACGGCAAGCCGCGCGAGATCTCTTACTTCACGCGTGAAGGCGAGGCGCGCAAGCCGCTCGCGATCGTACTGATTCTCGATCTGCGTGAAGATGGCGCGGGCCGCTTCTTGAAAGAAACGGAAATCCTCAAGTCGATGGAGAACGAGCTGGCGAAACTTCCCCCGGGCGATGAAGTCGCGATCCTCGCGATGAACATCGGTGAAGACGAACAGCGTGCGTGGTTGAGCGAGTTTACCAACGACCGTGCGAAGCTTGCCGACGCGCTGAAGCAGGTGCAGGCGATCTGTTTGAAAAACGAAGCGCCGCACTCGCAAACGGGCGCGGACAGTACCGACGGCGCAGCCCGCGAAGTTAAGAAAGAAGTTGTGTCGACGGAAGTAAACAAAGGGCGCAACGGTTCGGTCGTGACGCGCAAGACGATGAGCGATGGCTCGGTGGACGTCACGCGCGTGAGCAAGAACGGCAAGATGAGTATCGAGTTGGGCGAGGTTTACGACATGGCCGCGGCCGTGCGCGAAGCGACGCGCAAAGCGCAGGAGCTGCGGCCCAACTCGCAGATGTCTCTGGTGTGGGTGTCTGACGGCATCGCACCGATCTTCTTCGAGGACCGCGACGCGACCCAGGAGATCATCACGCGCGAAAACGTCATCTTTAATTCGCTCACCGTCGAATTGCGGACCTTGTTCAAGTTTCTCTTGCCGGTGGGAAAACCGATCGCGGGCTGGATGGGCATGAGTCTTTACGGCAGTGCGAAACAACTCGCGCAAAGATCGGGCGGCGAAGCGGTCAAAGTTGGCCGCGTCAAAGACTACGGCGCGGGCCTGTCTCGCATCATCGGCAACCTGACCGCGCGCTACAGCCTCGGCTTCACCCTGGCGGAAAACGAAACCGACGACGGCCGCCTCCACCACCTGGAAGTCCGCGTCAAAGCCCCGGACGAAAAAGGCAAAAAGCGCAAACTGCAGATCAGCTCCCGACAGGGTTACTACATGGCCTATCCGCCGATTACACAGAAACAATAACTGCGTCGCCGCGCTTCGCGGCTAACAATTCCGCCGCGGAACTACGATTAACTGCGATTTCGAGAAAACCGGCGCTACCCCAGATGGCGAAGATCTCGTCCGGAGATCCGTGCTCATCCGTGAAAAAGTGACGGAGCGTTACGATGACTCTTCCGTTCACGGCTAACTTGAATGGCTGTGAGTCGGGCAGGTCAGTATGGGTGAAGTTGGTGATGCAGTTGCCGAAGTGATCGATGTGGATGATGCGGCCGTGTAGTCGGCCGGTGTCGTCTCGCGTCGGAGAGAGCGGAGTAAGACGGACGAAGTCGGTTATCTGTGGGCCGAGGGCGTCGGGGCTGATGCCTTTCGATAAGGCCGCAGCCACGGGCGCGAAGACGTCGCGGCCGTGGAAGGTTGAGCTCGGCGAAGGACGAAAGTATTCGGTCGCTGTTGCATGGAACACTTGACACGAAGGTTCGCGATCGTAGATGTAACTGAAGAGTCCGTTGTCTGGGCCAACAAAATACTGCGAACCCGCGCGAACGACGATCGCGCGCCGCGAAGATCCAACACCCGGATCGACCACCGCCACATGAATCGTCCCGTCCGGAAAATCGCGATAACACGTCAACAACGTGAAGGCGCCTGATTCGATGTCCTGTGGCGGAATCTCGTGGGTGATGTCCACGATGGTGGCTGAGCGGTTGATGGTGAGGATCACGCCCTTCACCGCACCTACAAAGTAGTCGGCGGTACCGAAGTCAGTGAGTAAAGTAATAACGGGGAGATTGGGTTTTACCTGACCCAGTCTCCCCGTGCTGTCTGCCGAATTTCCAGTGCTCACATCGCGCTTGTATCAGTTGAGGTGCGAATCTTCAAGTGCTGTCCGCGATCGAGGCGAATGTCTTTGCCGCGCTGCGTCATCACACCGGCCGTGCCCGCGCCGCCACCGATAATCGCGCCGATCGCCGCGCCTTTGCCGCCACCGGCAATCGCGCCGATGATCGCGCCGACGCCCGTTGCCGCGCCGACTTTCGCCACGTCATCTTTAGTGGAGCTTGGTCCTTTAACGCCACCTTCCGAGTCGACTTCCGGTTCGTTATCACCGCCCAGCGGCGCAATCTCGATGAGCTCGGCGTGAAGCTGCGCGACGCGATTGTCAGGTGAGCGAATTTGATCGAATGAGAGTTGCAGTTGGGCCGTGCCCTTCGCTTTGCCCGGACGTTTCACTTGCGAGATGTGACCGTCAATGATGTAACCCGCAAACTCCGCCGGCTCGATGACACGCGCCTGAATGCGATCGCCACGCTGGCTCGCATCGGTTGAAACCGGCGTGAGCAGTTCGAGCGCGAGAATCGTGTTGCGCGGAATCGCGAGCGAACCGTTGCTGCCGTTAGTTACGGGAACGTTCTGGTCGTTAGTTTGGTTATTGGCGGTGGTGTTTTGATCGTTGACTGGAGCGGTCGTGTCGTTAGCCGCAGTCGGGCCGTTAGTGGTTGGACCGGCCGCGCCGCGTCGTTTGAATCCGACCGGAAGGTTTGAATTAAACTGCTGGCGTTCGTAACCGGCCGAGTAACCGGCTTCAAATCCCTGCTGATAACCATCGCGATAGTCTTCGATGGTGCCCCAAGCTTCATTGAACGAACGATCGGCGCGCCGGTAGTCTTCTTTACTTTGATAATCGCGCGGCGCGTTGACGGAGATGTCTTTGTAGCCCGCGGTGTAGCCGTCTGAATAACCCGTTCGATAACCGCGTTCGAGCGCCGTCGATTGTCCCTGCGCCGAAGCAGAGATGATGGCGAACACCGCACTCACGCAGATGCTCAATAAAACCACCAGGGGAAGTTTTGAATATTTCATTGGTTATGTCCTTCCAAAAATTTACGGCCTCGATAAAGGCGTAGCGTCTTGGGAGAGCCAACCTCGCAACGAGCGAATGCTAACATTGATGCAACGATTTACACAGAGAAAGAATTCAGTTTACCCGGCTTGACGCTCCTGAGTGTGCGACCTAGACTCGTTAAACTCGTAAGCGCCGCTCAGAGTTGCCCGTTCAGATGCACCCTGCCGCAGCAGAGTTGGGCGGCGAACGATCGAACTTTCATGCCGGACCGCAGGATTTATCTAGACCACAGCGCCACCACACCGGTCGACCCGCGCGTCGCGGACGCGTTAACACGTTCGCTCGTGCAAAACTTCGGCAATCCGTCGAGCGTGCACGGTTTTGGGCAACAAGCACGAGCCGCAGTCGATCGCGCGCGCCGCGAAGTCGCCGCGCTGATCAACGCCAAACCAAACGAGATCATCTTCACTTCAGGCGGAACGGAAGCAAACAACCTCGCCATTCGCGGAATCTGCGAATCGTCAGCCGCGCACGGAAAACACATCGTCACGTCCGCGATCGAGCATCCGTCAGTGCGTGGCGTTTGCAGCACGCTCGAGCAACGCGGTTGGGAAGTCATGCGGTTGCCGGTCTACGAGAACGGGATCGTGAGAGTTGCAGACGTGCGCGACGCGCTGCGTCCGGACACGGTGCTCGTCACAGTGATGCTCGCCAACAACGAGATTGGAACGATCCAACCGATAAGCGAAATCGCGCAGATCGTTCGCGAGCGCCGCGCGAACGGTCAGAAGCATTTGTATCTCCACACGGATGCGGTCCAGGCCGCGGGACGCATGTCGCTGAACGTGGAAGAGCTCGGTTGCGATCTGCTCACGATGTCGGCGCACAAACTTTACGCGCCGAAAGGAATCGGTGCGCTTTACGTGCGACGCGGCGTACGGCTCGTGGGCCAAAACATCGGCGGTCACCAGGAACGCGAGCGCCGCGCGGGCACGGAAAACGTTCCGGGGATCGTAGCGTTTGGCGAAGCAGCGAAACTCGCGCGCGAAGAGTTGCAGGAACGGATCGTGCACGATGCGAGTCTGCGAGACAGGTTCGAAACTAAAATCGCGAGCGAGATATCCGACCTCGTTTTCAACGGCGATCGAACCAGGAGACTGCCGCACCTTTCCAACATCTCGTTTCGTTACATCGAAGGCGAAGGACTTTTGATCAATCTCGATCTCCAGGGCGTTGCGGTCTCGACCGGTTCGGCGTGTTCGTCAGGAACGCTCGAACCGTCGCCGGTGATTCGTGCGCTCGGCGTCAACGACGAAATCGCACGCGGCTCGATTCGCTTCAGCTTCGGCCAAAACAACACCGAAGCGGACGTTGATTACACGATCGCAGTGTTGGTCCAGGCTGTCGAACGTTTGCGTGCGCTCTCGCCCTTAACGCGGCCGCTCGTAGTTTCCTAACGCGTGTCTTACTCCGCCACATTCAAAGATCATCTCGCGCATCCGCGAAACGCAGGCGAGTTGCCGGAAGCGAACGCCGTCGCCGAGGAGAGCAATCCCGTTTGCGGCGATCGGCTGCGTCTCTCGCTCGCGATACACAACGACAGGATCGAAGCCGCGCGCTATCTCGCATACGGCTGCCCGCCGACGCTCGTGTGTGGTTCAGTTTTGACTGAGTTGATTCAAGGAAAGACCCTCGCAGAAGCGCAGAAGTTAACTCGCACTGACCTGCTAAACGCCATCGGCGGCCTGCCTTCGCGGAAACATCACGCGGCAGCCCTGGCGATCGAAGCCCTCAACGCGGCGGTGTCGCAACTGTCCTAGGCCGGCCCGGGCCGGCGGGTTCGATCGTGCGGCCGCGGTGATACTCCGGTCCGCAATACTTCTTCGGCTCTGTTCCCAACACAAACGTCTTCGTGCGAATGATCGGACACGTCTCGACGGCGATCAATCCCGTCGTCGGATCGATGTCAAGCGTGATCGTTCCTTCGAGATGGCCATCCGGAACAACGGACGGCCGTCGCGGCGAAGGCGATGCCGACGGCAGCGGAATCGGCTCCGCCGGCAATGGCTCGATTCCCTGCGTCGGCTCGGGTAGTTCTGCCGGTGAGGCTTCTTCAGTCGGCGACGCAATGGCCTCGCTCGGATGAGTGCCGTTGATGAAATACTCGGTGCGTTTCTCTGTGTCGCCCGGCTGCGTCGGCGCGCCCGTCTTCGGATTGATTTCAACTTGGTCGATGCCGGCCGGCATGTCCCAATCGCCGTCCCACTCAGGATGCTCGGCAAGCGCGACCTGCATGAAGTCAGACCAGATCGGCAACGCGGAGTTCGCGCCAGTTAACCCAAGCTGCGAGCCGTCGTCGAAACCAACCCACACCGCGCACACGAGACTCGGTGTGTAACCGGCAAACCAACCATCGCGCGACGTTCCCGTCTTGCCGGCGAGCGGCATCTTCAAACCACGTTGACGCACAGGCGCTCCTGTGCCGCGATTGATCACGTCTTTCATAAACGACGTCATCACAAAAGCGACCTCCGGCCGCAGCGCTTCGTTTCGTTGTGCAGTCGGCGCAGCGATCGTGACGCCGTCGCCGGTGGTGATGCGATTGATCGCGATCGGCGTGATGCGCGTGCCGAGATTCGCAAAGGCCGTGTACGCGGAAGCGATCTGCAGCGGCGTGGCCTCATTTGTGCCGAGCGCCATCGCCGGATACGCGCGCGGCGGCTTCGGCAAACCCGCCTTCGCGGCGAGAGCCATCACGCGTCCAATCGTCACTTCCATCGCGACCTCGACCGTCACGACGTTGAGACTATGGACCAAACCTTCGCGCAGCGTTACGGGCTCGTGACTGTACGACTCACCGAAGTTGCCCGGTGAATATTCCTGGTTGTCGAACGTGAACGTCTTCGGCTCGTCCATGTACGTGGTCGCGGGAGTGATCACGCGCGGCACCGGATCGTAAGCCGTGTTCAGCGCGGTCGCGTAGACAAACGGCTTGAAGACCGAGCCGGGCTGCCGCAACGCGTCAGCGGCGCGATTCAACTGGCTCTTCGAATAATCACGACCGCCGACCATCGCGACGATCTCGCCCGTCTTGGCGTTCATCGCCACCAGCGCCGCTTGCAGCGTTCCCGGCGGCGCACGCTTCGCTTCGATCTTGTCCAACGCCGCGAGCTGTTTCGTGAGCGCGGCGTAAGCGGCGCGCTGTAGATCCATGTCGATGCTCGTGTAGATGCGCAGGTGTTCGGTAGCGCCGGGACCCGCGATCATGTCGCCGAGTTGGTTCTGCACGTAGTCGACAAAATAAGGTGCATCGGAGACGTCGATGCGTCCGCGCACCGGCGCAACCTGTAACGGTGACTCTTTCGCAGCGTTCGCCTGATCGGCGGTGATCACGCCGGCTTCGAGCATCGAATCGAGCACCTGGTTGCGGCGCGCAGTCGCAGTGTCGATCTTGTTGTATGGGTTGTAACGGTTCGGACTGCGAATCAGTCCGGCAAGAAACGCCGACTCCGGCAGATTCAACTGCGTGACGTCTTTGTTGAAATACGCATTCGCCGCTTCGCCAAAACCGTTAATCGAAAAACCCGCCTGTTGGCCCATGTAAACCTGGTTGCAGTAGAGACCGAAGATCTGCTCCTTGCTCAGGCGCGTTTCAAGGATGATCGACATGTAAGCTTCGGCGATCTTCCGGCGCCACGTTTGTTCGGGCGAGAGCAGGAGATTTTTGACGAGTTGTTGCGTGATGCTCGAACCACCCTGGCGCGCGATCGGCGAGTTGGGATCGGCGTCGTAGCGGCGAACGAAAGCGCGAATGATGCCGCGGATGTTTACGCCGTAGTGCTCGAAGAAGGATCGATCTTCAGTGACGGTGATGGCTTTGACGAGATGCGGCGGCAGATCGCCGTAACTGATCACTTTGCGTTTCGCGCGTTCGGTGCCGGTGACGGAACTGATCAATTCGGGTTCGAGCCAGGTTTGTTCGAGCGCGGAACGATTGTCGAGATCGTAAAGCGAGCTAATCGCTTTACCGCTGCCGTTGAACTGCACTTTGACGTGCAGAAACTGTTGCCGGCCGTCGACACTCGAAGCACTGCTCGGCTCGATCTCGAGCGTAGTGCCCGCGGCTGTGTAACGCCCGCGCGACGTGTCAGCCTGCTGAGTTTTCTCAACGTAACCGGCGCGTTTCAAAAACGCGATCAGATCTGCTTCTGAGATCGCCTCGCCGGTGCGTAGCTGTTTCGGCGCGGCATAGATGCCCGCCGAACGCGTGAACACTTCGCCCGCGAGCAGGTTGTCGATGCGACCTGAAAAGACGGTCCAGTAGTAGATCAGAATGCCGAGCACGATCGCGCCGAGAAACACGACCGGAATGATCACCGGCGCGCTGAACAAGCGGCGCAGCACG
>DASXXL010000402.1:0-2463 GCA_036503085.1 Pyrinomonadaceae bacterium
CACGCTATGGTCCCCACAAACCCTTCGCTCCGCACACGTCGGCCAACAAGCCAATTGATCGCAGCCCCAGCTAACGGAGCAAAAATGATGATGCTGAGAAGATTGGTTTCCATTACAGCTTCAAAACACTCGCTTCGTCCACGTCGAGCGTCTCGCGATTGCGAAAGATCGCGATGATGATCCCGAGTCCGACCGCGGCCTCAGCAGCAGCGACCGTCATCACGATGAACACAAACAACTGCCCGGTCACGTCCTGAAAGAAACTGGCAAACGCGACGAACGTCAGGTTCACGGCGTTGAGCATGAGCTCGATGCACATGAACATCGCGATGATGTTGCGCTTGATGATCACGCCGGTCATGCCGATCGTAAACAGCACGGCCGACAGCGCGAGATACCATGAGAGTTGTGGTTCCATCTTGATTATTCTCGTGTGTCTCGTTCGCGCGACGGCAGCAGCCCGCCGCGGCGCGCGAGCGTCATCGCGCCGACGATCGCCATCAGCAACAGAATCGAAGTGATCTCAAACGGCAGCAAGTATTTCGTAAACAACGCCGTGCCGATCGACTGCGTAACGCCGACGTCTGATGTCGTGGCCGAAGCCGGCATAACGTGCGAGTCCTGCACCGACACCAGAATGAAAGCGACCTCCGCAATCAATACGGCCGCCAACGCGACGGCCACCGGAACGAGAAACTTCAAACGTTGGCGACGGTGCTCCTCTTCCTGGATGTTGAGCAACATGATCACGAAGACGACGAGTACCATGATCGCGCCGGCGTAAACGATCACCTGCACGGCAGCGATAAACGGCGCCGCCAGCATCACGTACAAACACGCCAGCGAGATGAACACACCGATCAGCGAGATCGCGCTGTAGAGCGGATTGCGTTGGGCCACGACCGCGAGCCCGCAGCCAATCGCCATCGCTCCGAAAAGTATGAACAGCAGCACCAGCATCAGTCGTTCGCTTAAAACAGGTTCGGAAACAGGAAGACGAGCGTCGCCGTGAGAAAGATGCTCAGCAGCGCAAACGGCAGCAGAATCCTCCACCCGAAGTTCATCAATTGATCGAAACGAAAACGCGGCAGCGTGCCGCGCAGCCAGATGTATAGAAACAGAAAGAAAATAACCTTCACCAGGAAACCGAGGGCGCTGAAGAAGCCGAACAAAAACGTTCCGGGCGCGAAGATATCTGCCAAAAACGGCACGTTCCAGCCGCCGAGAAACAGCGTCGTCGCGAGCATCGACACGGTGAACATGTTGATGTACTCGGCGAGAAAGAACAGCGCAAACTTCATCGCGCTGTACTCGGTGTGAAAGCCGGCGACGAGCTCGGTTTCGGCTTCGGGCAGATCGAACGGAACGCGATTCGTCTCGGCAATCGCGGCGATTAGATAAACGATGAAACCGAGCGGATGAAAAAAGATGAACCAGCGGAAGCCGTGCCAGCCTGATTGCATCTCGACGATCTGGGCGAGATCCAGAGTCCCTGCAAGGATGATCACGCCGATCAGGCTCAGGCCGAGCGCAAGCTCGTAAGAGATCATCTGCGCCGACGAACGCAGCCCGCCCATCAGGCTGTACTTGTTGTTTGACGACCAGCCGGCGAGCATGATGCCGTAGACGCCGACCGAAGTGACTCCCAACACGTAAAGCAGTCCGACGTCGAAATGCGTGACGACGAGCGGAATGATGATGTCGGTAAAAGGAATCCTGATCTCGGGACCGAACGGATAGACGATCATCGTCATCAACGCCGCCATCGTCGCGATCACGGGCGCAAGAAAATAGACGAAGCGCGTTGATTTGTCGGGAACGATGTCTTCTTTAAGGATGAACTTGAGCAGGTCGGCGAATGGTTGCAGCAAACCGCCGTAACCGACGCGGTTTGGTCCAAGCCGTCCCTGGATGAAGCCGAGCACGCGCCGCTCCGCGAGCACCGTGTAAGCAACAACGAGCAACACCACCACGAAAGCGACGGTGATCGCCACAAACTTCAGAATGATGTCGATGGCAGTTTGGGCGTCCATTATCCGTGGCCGTTGGCTTGCGCGCGCGAAACCGTGATCTGGTAGAGCGGTGACACGGCGGTTGTTTCCGGTCGCGGGTTGCCGTTGGCGAGCAGTTGAAACTGCGGCACTTTTTCCGTCAGGCGACCGAGCCGGAATAGTTCGGTGCCGACATCGGGCGTTACCGTGCTCTTTTCGCCTGTTGCGTCGAGTGCTTCAACGCGGCTGCGCAGTTCCGAGAGCGCCGAGCTAAATCCGTTCGCGCCTTCGCCGTTCAAAACGTGCTTTGCCTGTACCGGCTTTGACTCGTCTTTCAAAAGTGGGTAACGCATGCCCGAGTACGCCGGCACTTGTTCGCCGATCTCGCGGAACACCGCACTCGCCGACAACTCATAACCCCAATCGACGCCCAACTCCTCCGCGAGTTGCGTGACGATCATCGAGTCAGCTT
>DASXXL010000403.1:0-3878 GCA_036503085.1 Pyrinomonadaceae bacterium
GCGCGCCACAGATCAAGCGGGCCTCAAATCCGATTTCAATCCCTTTTATCCGTAACCGCTCCTAAGCTCGCGCTCGAGACCAGCTTCGCATATTTGGCAAGGACACCACTCTTGTACTTCAGTTGAGGTGGACGCCAACGCTCACGTCTTCGTGTTAATTCCTCGTTTGAAAGGTTAACTTGCACCAGCCCACGATCAGCGTCGATCGTGATCAAATCTCCCTCTTCGACGAGCGCGATCGTTCCGCCAACCGCCGCTTCCGGCGCGACGTGTCCGACAACCATGCCATACGTTCCACCCGAAAAGCGGCCGTCGGTGATCAACCCCACTGCATCTCCCAACCCCGCACCGATCAACGCAGACGTCGGCGCGAGCATCTCGCGCATTCCCGGTCCGCCTTTCGGACCTTCATAACGAATCACGATCACGTCACCAGGTTTGATCTCGCCGCCAAGAATCGCCGCGAGACACGACTCTTCCGAATCGAAGATACGCGCCGGTCCACTGATGTTTCTGTTCTTCACGCCCGAGACTTTCGCAACGGCGCCTTCTCGCGCCAGATTGCCACGCAGAATCGCGAGATGTCCTTCAGGGTAGACCGGCTCGTCCCACGGACGGATCACGTCCTGATCATTTGTTGGTTTGTCGGGCACGTCAGAAAGAGCTTCTCTCACCGTCTGGCCCGTAATCGTGAGCGCATCACCATGCAGCAGCCCACGCATCAACAGCATCTTCATCACCTGCGGAATGCCACCGGCGCGGTGTAAGTCCGTAGCGACGTATCGACCCGAAGGTTTCAGATCGCAGATCACCGGCACGCGTCTGCGAATCGTTTCGAAATCGTCAAGCGAGAGTTTCACATTCGCGGCGTGCGCGATCGCCAGCAGATGCAACACCGCGTTCGTCGAACCACCGACAGCCATCACCACCGCAATCGCATTCTCAAAAGCTCCGCGCGTCAACAGGTGTCGCGGCAGGATCTGTTTCTCAATCGCCTGGGCCAACGCTCGCGCCGATGCGGCTGCGCTCGCGGCTTTCTCCTCGTGTTCCGCAGCCATCGTCGCAGAGAAGGGAAGACTTAAACCCATCGCTTCGATCACAGCCGACATCGTGTTGGCCGTGTACATGCCGCCGCACGAGCCCGCGCCCGGACACGCGTGCCGCTCGATCTCGAGCAGGCGTTGGTTGTCGATTTTGCCGGCGCAGTATTGGCCCACGGCTTCAAACGCGCTCACGATTGTGAGGTCTTCGCCTTGGAAGTGACCTGCTTTGATCGTGCCGCCATAAACGAAGATCGAGGGAATGTTGAGACGCGCGATTGCGATCATCGCGCCCGGCATGTTCTTGTCGCAGCCGCCGATCGCGAGCAGCCCATCAACAGATTGCGCCTGGCAAACCGTCTCGATCGAGTCGGCGATCACCTCGCGCGACACGAGCGAGTACTTCATCCCTTCAGTGCCCATCGAGATGCCGTCGCTCACCGTGATCGTGCCGAACACTTGCGGCATCGTTCCGGCTTCGCGCAGCTCATCGATGGCACGCTCGGTCAGCCTGTTCAGTCCGGCGTTGCACGGCGTAATCGTGCTGTAGCCATTCGCGATCGCGACGATCGGTTTCTCAAAATCCGCGTCCCCGAAGCCAACCGCCCGCAGCATCGCGCGATTCGGCGTGCGTTCGACGCCTTCGGTGATTGCGCAGCTTCGCTTATTGCTCATCGTTAACCAGACGATTCTCTGACAGCCACGGCATCATCCCGCGCAACCGCTGGCCTACTTGTTCGATCGGATGCTCGCGTGCTGCTTCATCGAGTTGTTGAAACCGCCGACGGCCGCTGCGCGCTTCATTCATCCAGTCGCGCGCAAACGCACCCGACTGAATGTCCGACAATAATCGCTGCATCCGCTGTTTCGTCTCGTCGTTCACGACCATCGGCCCACGCGTCATGTCGCCATACTGCGCCGTGTCCGAGATCGAATACCGCATCTCAGAAATCCCGCCTTCATAAACCAGGTCGACGATCAGTTTCATCTCGTGCAGACACTCGAAGTAGGCCATCTCGGGCGAGTAGCCGGCTTCCGTCAACGTCTCGAATCCCGCTTTGATCAGTGAAGTGAGCCCGCCGCACAACACGGCTTGTTCGCCAAACAGATCCGTCTCGGTTTCTTCGCGAAACGTAGTTTCGATAATGCCGGCGCGTCCGCCGCCGATTGCCGACGCATAAGCCAGCCCGATCGCTTTGGTGTCGCCGCTTGGATCCTGATTCACCGCGAGCAAACACGGCACACCGGCGCCGCGCTTGTACTCGTGTCGCACGAGATGTCCCGGTCCCTTCGGCGCCACCATGAAAACGTTCGCATCTGCCGGCGGTTCGATGAACTGGTAATGAATCGAGAAGCCGTGCGAAAAGGCGAGGTATTTACCCGGCGTGATCGACTCAGCAACTTCGCGCGCGTAGATGGCTGGCGCCAATTCATCAGGCACGAGCATCATCACGATGTCTGCTTCAGCCGCGGCCTGGGCCACCGGCAAGACGTTCAATCCGGCTTGCTCGGCCTTGGCCCACGAAGCGCTTTCGGGGCGCAGTCCGACGGTGACGTTGCAGCCGGCGTCCTTCAAGTTGTTGGCCTGCGCGAATCCCTGGCTGCCGTAACCGATGACCGCGATCTGTTTGTCGTGCAACAGCGCGGGATCGGCGTCTTTATCGTAGTAGATGTTCATACTCGTCCTGTTCCTCCTCGACGGTCGGCTTATCTGAGTTCGCGGCCAGACGATTGATAGCGATGTGACCCGTGCGCGTGATGTCGGTGATGCCGATTGGTCGCAACAACTCGATGAATGTGTCGACCTTCTCTTTGTTGCCCGACGCTTCGACGATCAGGTGCGTGTGCGAAACGTCGACGACCTTCGCCCGAAAGACGCTCACCAGACTCAGCACCTCCTGTCGGGCCGCGCCCGCATTTGCGGCGACGGTGATCAGCGCCATCTCACGTTCGATGTGCGGACGTGTGGTCACGTCCTGCACCTCACGCACGCGCGCGAGCCGTTCACACTGTTTGACGATCTGTTGGATCGTGCGATCGTCGCCACGCGTGACGATCGTGACCCGCGACCAGCGAGGATCGAGTGCCTCGCCGACGGAGATCGTTTGAATGTTGAAGCCGCGCGCGCTGAACAGGCCGACGATCCGCGACAACTCGCCCGGCTGATCGGCAACGATGATCGATAATGTGTGACGCATTTTCTATTGCACGATCATGTCGCGTGCGTTCGCGCCCGCCGGCACGATCGGAAACACGTTTTCTTCCTTCGAGACGGCGACGTCGATCACCGCGAGGCCTTTGTGATTGAGCGCGGCAGCGAGCGCGCGCGGCAGTTCTTCCGGCCGTTCGGCGCGAAAACCAGCGGCGCCGTACGCTTCCGCGAGCTTCACGAAATCGGGCGCCACAGAGATGTCGACCTCCGAATAGGTGCGGTCGTAAAACATCTCCTGCCATTGGCGCACCATCCCGAGATAACCATTATTCATGACGACGATCTTTACCGGCAGTTCGTACTGAACGGCGGTTGCCAGCTCCTGGTTCGTCATCTGAAACCCACCGTCGCCAACGACTGCGACGACCAGTTCATTCGGACAGGCGAGTTGGGCGCCGATCGCCGCCGGTAGACCAAAGCCCATCGTGCCGAGTCCGCCACTCGTGATCAGTTGGCGCGTCTTCGTGAACGGATAGAACTGCGCCACCCACATCTGATGTTGGCCCACGTCAGTGGTGATGATCGCATTTCCTTTCGTGAGTCGATGCAGTTCGCGGATGACCGCTTGCGGTTTGATTTGCTGTTGTGAGCCTTCGTAACGCAGCGGTTGCGATCGTTGCCAGGCG
>DASXXL010000404.1:0-2614 GCA_036503085.1 Pyrinomonadaceae bacterium
AGGTCGAGGAGCGGCCGCGCATCGAGTCGACTAACACATCATCGGCCGCCAAAAACTTCACTACCTTGCGATGCTTTTGTTTCCAGCGTTCCAATCCCGCCAGCGCCGCTTCCTTATTCGGCGAGTTGGCGATAACCAACAATGGCATTTTTATTCGCGGCGGTTTCTTTGAAGACGCAGATTTCTTTGAAGATGCGGGTTTTGTTGACGCGGGTTTTTTTGAAGACGTGGCCTTTGCAGACGCAGAAGAGCGTGCACGCGACGGGGCGACGCGAGGCGCTTCGCCGGCCATCTTCTGAAAATGTGGCGGCCAGGGGGCGTCACCGAGCCCCTCGGATTCATCGCGCGCGGCGAACTCCAAAAGCTTCTCCAACGAACCCGCGTGCTGGTCCATATCAGCGTGCGCGTCACCCAACTCCGCCAAACGCTGCGGCGCAGTCAGCACGTTGAAATCCGCCGGATCACACTCCTCAACTTCTTCCCAACGCAACGGCATCGACACGCGCGCATCCGGCAGCGGTCGCACCGAGTACGCCGAACACGTCGTGCGGTCCTTCGCGTTCTGGTTGTAATCCAAAAACACACCGTGCCGCTCTTCCTTCCACCACTTCGACGTCGCCACCTGCGGCAAACGCCTCTCAATCTCCCGCGATAACGCCACCGCTGCGCGACGCACTTCACTAAACGTCCAACGCTGCTCGATACGCACATTCACATGCATCCCGCGCGACCCACTCGTCTTGGGCCAACCACGCAACCCAACTTCCGCCAGCAACGCATTCACTTCCAACGCAACCACGCGCACGTCTTCCCAACTCACACCCGGATTCGGATCCAGATCGACGCGCAACTCATCCGGATGCTCCAGGTCGTTCGAACGCACCGCATGCGGATGCAACTCAATGCATCCGAGATTCACGATCCACGCGAGTCCCGCCGCATCGTCAACTACCACCTCTTCCGCAAACCGTCCCGACGGAAACGACAGCGTCACCGTGCGCAACCACTCCGGACGATTCGTCGGCGCACGCTTTTGATAAAACGCTTCACCCTCCGCGCCATCGACATATCGCTTCAACACGATCGGTCGATCGCGAATGCCCGCGAGCGCGCCCGGCGCCACCGACAGGTAATAACGAACAAGGTCGAGCTTCGTGAGTTTGATCTGCCGCGAGAAGTAAGGCTTGTCAGGATTCGTCACGCGGACGTCGTGTCCGTCAATCGTGAGAACCTCGGCTGTGTCAGGCTTGGCCACGGAATGAACGCGATTATAAGGGCTTCGTCATGTTGATGAAATGGCACGGTTGTTTGGTCGGCACGTCCGGCGGAAACGGCGTCGTGCCGTTTTCGGCATAGCCGCGCTGCCGGTAGAACGGCGGCAGATCCGTGCGCAGATTCACGATATAAATATCCATGAAGCGCGCGCCCCGCTCGCGGCCATACTCCTCCGCCGCACTCATCAACCGCGAACCGACTCCCTTCTGCTGCCGCGAAGGATCGACTGACAACAACCCCAGATACGCACGTTCACCACGCGGCTCGACGTACACGCAACCGCTCAGCACATCTTCATCACACGCCACGAGAAACGCGCCGCTATCAAACGACTGTTGCACTTCTTCAAGCGTGATGCGGTTGCCGTCAATAAAGAAGCCTTCGACGATGCGAAACGCCGCATTGATCAGGGCCGTGATCTTTTCCGCGTCAGACGGAACTGCGAGCCGGATTTCAGGAGTGTGATTCATGCGAGCTAATCAAGTGATAGAATGCGCCGCAATTCTGGAGTAGTTCTCAAACTCAGATCAAGAGAATAACTCATGACGCAACCACTTGAAGCGCGCTCGGGACTCGACCCGTGGCGCATCGCCGAACTGCCCCGCGCGCCGCGGCCGCAGGGGCTCGGCTGGTTCAGCGCCCTTGGTCCAGGCGTGATCGCGCTAGGCGTTTCGATCGGCAGCGGCGAGTTTCTGCTTGGTCCCGCCGCGTTTGTGAAATACGGCTTATCGCTGCTGTGGGTCGTCGGTGTCGCGGCGCTGCTGCAAACGCTGCTGAACGTCGAGCTGATGCGCTACACGCTCGCGACGGGCGAACCGGTCGTGACTGGTTTCATGCGCACGCGCCCGCACTCGAGTTTCTGGGCGGGGTTCTATGCGAGTCTCTACTTTCTGCAAATGGGTTGGCCGG
The DNA here is from genome assembly GCA_036503085.1 of Pyrinomonadaceae bacterium. Lineage (GTDB taxonomy): Bacteria > Acidobacteriota > Blastocatellia > Pyrinomonadales > Pyrinomonadaceae > PSRF01. Next base: position 2,185 of record DASXXL010000404.1, read on the forward strand.
GTTGGGCCGGCGCCGCCGCGGGTGCGGTCTTCTTTCTGGTTGCGAAGCGCTTGCCGATCGCGACTGAGTCAGAAATGGTCTACGCGATCGGCGCCGGTTTGTTTTTGTTGTGCGCGCTGATCCTCACGTTCGGCAGAAGAATCGAGCGAACGCTCGAGTATCTCAACTGGATCATGGTCAGTGTGATCATCGGCGGCCTCGGCATACTGGCGCTGCTCTTCGTTCCTGCCACGACATGGCTAGCGGCTGTTATTGGTTTCGCCGGCTTCAACACTGAGAGCAGTTCGTTTCAATTCGTTCCTGCCGGCGCGGACTTCTTTTTGATCGGCGCTTTCGCTGCTTACGCAGGCGGTGGTGGCGTCGCGAACCTCACGTTGAGTAACTGGGCGCGCGACAAAGGCTACGGCATGAGCAGCACCGTCGGGTTTAT